>CAZJTS010000037.1:0-14053 GCA_964548975.1 uncultured Fastidiosipila sp. | reverse complement strand
AGAGCGCGTAGATTTCAGTTTCGTTGAAGGTTTTGACCACAATTTCCGGACCGATGCCGGCCGGGTCTCCCAAGGGTATTCCGATAATTGCTTTAGACATGGACTCGTACCTCCTTCGTATATAATAGGCCAAAATGGAGATTTGCGAAAATGAAAAAATCCTTGAAAGTCACAGCTTACGACACGATAAAGGCGCGGATTGTTAACTGCCAGTATCCGCCGGGCCTCCGTCTCAATGAGGAGCTGCTCACGGAGGAACTGGGGATCAGCCGGACGCCTATTCGCGATGCGATCGGCCGGCTGGAGCAGGAGGGCTTGATCCATATTTTGCCTAAGCGCGGACTCCTTGTCGCCGAGATCGGCGCGGGCGATATCGCTGCACTCTACGAAATGCGCCTCCTGATCGAACCCTACTGCATTCGCACCTACGGGCCCCGAATCGCGGCCGAGACCTACCTTGAATACCGGGACCACTTCGCCCAGGCCCCCGACTCCCCGCAACATGATGTCGATGACAGGTTTCACACACTGTTCATCGAAGCTAGCGAAAATCCCTATCTGCTCGACTTGAACCGGCGCCTTGCCGCGCAAAACCGGCGGATCCGCATTATGAGCGGTAAGATCAGCCAAGCCCGGTATTTGGCCACCCAGGCGGAGCACCTCGCCCTCGCGGAGGCCTGCCTCGCTGAGGACTGGGACCTGGCCGCGGAACTCTCGGTGAAACATCTGGCATTGAGCCAGGCGCTCGCGGAAAAACTCGCCCTGATTCAATCTTGAAATCACCTAGAGCTACTGGCATAATAAGGCCAAAGTACCTGTTGTATACAACAGTAATTCACGAGGTGAACCATGAAGAAGATTTCTGAAGTCGTCCCGAATCAGTACGGCAAGCTCCCCGAACGCATTCTGCAGTTCGGTGAAGGTAATTTCCTGCGCGCCTTCGTCGACTGGATGGTCGAGCTGGCCAATCGCCAAGGCATCCTGAACAGCTCGATCGTCATCTGCCAGCCGATCGCCCAGGGCCTCGCCGACCTCCTGAACGAGCAGAACGGCCAGTACACGCTGGTCATGTCCGGTCTCGAAAAAGGCGAAGCGAAGCGCGAAGTGCTGCCGGTCTCCTCCGTATCCCGGAGCATCAATCCTTATCAGGATTTCGGGTCTTATCTCGAGGTTGCCGAGAATCCGGATCTGGAATTCGTCATTTCGAACACCACGGAAGCCGGAATCAGCTATGCGGAAGGTGATCGATTGGAGGATCGGCCCGCGTCTTCTTTCCCGGCCAAAGTCACGCAACTCTTATTTCACCGCTACAAGCATTTCGACGGCGCTGCCGACAAAGGCCTGATCTTCCTGCCCTGCGAACTGATCGACGACAATGGCCATCACCTGAAGGAAATCGTCACCCGCTACGCCGAGGAGTGGGCGCTCGGTAAGGACTTCCTCAAGTGGCTCGCAGAGCACAACGAATTCACCTCCACGCTGGTGGACCGCATCGTGACCGGGCGGCCCCATAACCAAGCGGAACTCGAAGCCGAGTTTGGCTACAGCGATAAGCTGATCGACACCTCCGAGGTTTTCAACCTCTGGGTGATTGAAGGCTCTGAAGAGGCGTCTACGCGCTTCCCTGTCCATGAGACCGAAGCTAATGTCATCTGGACCGATAACGTGAAGCCCTATAAATTACGCAAAGTCCGTATTTTGAATGGCGGGCACACGGCTACGGTTTTGGCCGGCATCGTCGGCGGACACGAAATCGTGCGCGACATGTGTAATGATCCGATTTACGAAGCTTTCTTCAACCGCCTGATGTTCGAGGAGATCATCCCGACGATTGATCTGCCGCAAGAGGAGCTCGAGCAGTTCGCGCATGATGTGCTGGATCGCTTCCGCAATCCTTATATCGACCATGCGCTGCTGGACATTTCTTTGAATTCTGTGTCGAAGTACAATGCGCGCGTGCTGCCGACCCTGCTCGATGCGATTGAGCAGAATGGTGAGGTGCCGTCGCTCCTAAGTTTCTCGCTCGCCGCCCTGATTCGCTTCTACGAAGGCAAACGCGACGACGGTTCGGAGTACCCGGTTCGGGATACCGAGGAGGTGCTGGAATTCTTCAGCCAGCCCCAGGATGCAGCTTCTGTCCTCGCGCATGCGGACTTCTGGGGTGGCCGGAATTTGGCCGAGGTGGAAGGTTTATTAGACTCCGTCGAAGCCCACCTCGAGAACATCCGTGAGCACGGCGTGAACGAAACCTTGGAGGGTTTACTCAAATGACCAGTGTAGATATGTATGTAGTTAGTCCCCTGGATTCGGTGGCCGTTGCGATTACTGAACAGGCCAAAGGCCGGGTCGTCGAGATCAATGACACCTCCGTGACGCTCCTCGACGACATTCCCTTCGGCCACAAGATCGCCATTCGCCCGATCGCTGAGGGCGAAGATGTCGTGAAATACGGCTATTCCATCGGGGTAGCGACGCGCAATATCGCTGTCGGTGAGCACGTCCATTCGCACAATATGAAAACCGGCCTCGAGGGCCTGCTGGACTATACTTACACGCCCAGTGACAGTGTGACCGCTGACCCTGCAGCTGAAATTCCGACCTTCGTAGGCTACGAGCGGGCGAACGGCCGTGTCGGTGTCCGTAACGAGATCTGGATTATCCCGACCGTCGGCTGCATCAACCGCATGTCCAAAATCATCGAAGAGCAAGCTCGCCGAGCTCACCCGGAACTTGCCTCCAGCATCCACGCCTTCACCCATCCCTATGGCTGTTCCCAGCTGGGTGACGACCTCGATATGACCCAGCGTTTCCTGAAAGGCCTGATCACCCACCCCAATGCCGGCGCAGTCCTGGTCCTGAGCCTCGGCTGCGAAAACAATCACCTCGGTGTCTTCCGGGATTACCTCGGCGAGATCGACAGTGAGCGCGTCCGCTTCATGACAGCTCAGGCGGTCGACGATGAATTCGAAGTCGCTGCGCAGGAGATCGCTGAGCTCGTAGAGATTATCAGTCAGGATCAGCGCAGTACCCAGCCCGCCTCGAAACTGATCGTGGGTATGAAGTGCGGTGGCTCCGATGCCTTCTCCGGCATCACCGCCAATCCCCTGCTCGGCCAGATTTCCGATCGGCTGATCTCCGTCGGCGGCGCTGCGATGCTGACCGAAGTCCCTGAAATGTTCGGCGCCGAGACCATTCTGATGAACCGGGCGAAGGACTCAGAAACATTCGACGGTGTCGTCAAGCTGATCAATGACTTCAAGGAATATTTCATCCGTCATGATCAGGAGATCTACGAGAATCCTTCCCCCGGCAACAAGGACGGCGGCATTACCACACTCGAGGAAAAATCCCTCGGCGCCATCCAAAAAGGCGGCCGCGGTCAGGTCACCCGCACCCTCGACTTCGGCGAGCTAGCCTCCGCCGGCGGCCTAAACCTGCTGATCGGCCCGGGTAACGACCTCGTCTCCACGACCAACCTGATTGCGAGCGGTGCACAGATCGTCTGCTTCACCACCGGCCGCGGCAATCCGTTCGGCGGCGCCGTGCCTACAATCAAGCTGGCAACGAACAGCAAGCTCGCTCAGCGCAAAGACAACTGGATCGATTTCAACGCCGGCCGCCTGCTGACTGCGGAGCCGTCAGAGATTGTCGATGAACTCTTCGAACTGATCCTAGATGTGGCTTCGGGCCGAAAAACCACCCGCAATGAGGACTACGATTATCGCGAGATTGCGATCTTCAAGGATGGTGTAACGCTGTAAGCTGTCACCGTTTTAATAGTGGTCTGGATTTCAAGTAGTGCGCTTAGGCGCACTACTTTTTTGTTGCGGCGCACATTTTGTGGTCTCGATTGCAGGTTATGCGCAGCTCTCTTCCTTCTCACAAAACTATGTAACTTCTTACTTTGGCCAGAATTGCGAGTATTGTGTACCGCTTCGGTGGCTCCTTCCGCTCTTCTCGCAAAACTCGGAAAAAAGACCAAATCCAATACACACCTTATTATACTGGGCAGAAATGCCATTAGTGTGTGACTGAACCCACCCACACACTCTCAGAAAATCCGCCCTCACATAAGATGTTATAACCGTCTTAACTTTAGGTTAAGCTCCACCCCAAGTAACCCCACACCCCACCGCTCCAACGTTTTTCCATTATGCTGAACATGAACTAGCCCCACTGATTCAGCGTATCTTATCGAGGCGATAGTTATGGACAGTCAAGTGATCGTTAAACCTATGGATCCGCAGGAGTTGCCGGAGCTGAAGAAGCTCGCTCGTCGCGCTTTTCCGAGTCTTCAGCAGTTGTTCGTCAGCTGGACGGAGCATGTCTTCGTGGCAGAGCACGCGGGGCGGCCGGCCGGTGCGATTATTCTCAAGTTCTATCCACTTCCGGACGGCGGTAAAGGCGGTTCTATTGCTTGGGTGTTCACGGATCCCGAGATGCGAGGATTAGGCGTTGGCCAAAGCCTGGTAGATCAGGCACTCAACTTCTTCGAGGACCAAGGCTGTCAAGAGATCACCACCTGTGTGGATGGGTTCAATGCCAGCTCGAGCAAATTATTCAGCAATCGCGGATTTGAGATTTTATCCATGACACAACAAATCCGCCGGTACGGTATTCGTTTCCTGGCCATCTGGTTCAGGATTTTTCATTACATGGATATCGGCCATTTCCTCTGGGTGAAGCCCGTTACACCTCTCCGGAAACCCCGCATGCCGTGGTGGAGCGCACTCTTGGCCAACTATGTAGTAATTCTCCTAGCCATGCTGAGAGCACAGCGGGTTTCACCGGAGCTGTTGCTTTATACACCCGTCACTTACTTGGCACTATTAGGTTTGCGCCATCTCGGGATGCTTGCTGTGGCAAGGAGCAAGCGTGTTGATGTGGAATTCAGAGCCTGGGAAACGGGCTATGTTCTGAGCACCATCATTGCGGTAGCCCTCGGCGGCGTCTTCCCCATTCCGGGAAGTTTATATCCTCGGAATCACGATTGGTCGATGAAACAGATGAAGGGCACTTTTGGCCAAATAGCGCTGGGCGGTGTACTGCCGGTCCTGATGGTAGCAACGCTAGCTACGATCTCGGTCCACTTCCTTCCTGACGCTCAGACCCTGACTTTCTTCATTCGGTATTTGCGGAATGCGTTTGCCTCTTTTGGCCTCTTCGATATCGTCATGGTCTTCTTCCCCTTCCAGGTATTTAATGGCCGAAGAATTTGGGATGCCAATCGCGTGTTGTGGGTAATTCTAGCGATCTGGGCAGTCGTCCTACTCTTCGTTTGAGCGCCGGAACCACGAGATCAGGGACAAGAATTTCCGCTTGAATTATCAATTCCGCCCCCGTATAATAGGTTGACTTGCGGACATGGCGGAATTGGCAGACGTGCTGGATTTAGGTTCCAGTGAGGCAACTCGTGCAGGTTCAAGTCCTGTTGTCCGCACCATAACCATCTACGATACACTATCTGTGGATGGTTTTTTCATGCCTGCAAACTCAGTTGAACAACATCCTCTTTATCCCTCTGAGGTAACGCCCATTCGCCATATCGAGCGCACCGGCCATCAAGCCCGGCTTCAGCCCGCCGCTGATCTCCATTGCGCTGAGCGAGGCATCTGCGCTGGACGCCAACAGCATCCGGAAAGTGGGATTCGCATAATCACGTTTGCCCTCGAATCGTTTGGCAATCGTCCGCTCAATAACCCCATAGATCAGGCGCATCGCGAACGAGTACGGCCGTAGCTCCGCAACTGAGTTCGACATGGTGAATTCACCCTTTTTCAGGCTGGCACGCTCTGCTTCACGGCCGAGCATGGCTTTCCACTCAGCCTCTGACGGAGTGCCCTCAGGATTTTTGTACCAACTACCGGCTTGCCAATCCGGCACCCTATGCTTCTCTCCCTCCACCTCAATGGTCGTCTCCAGGCGAATGTCGCGGACACTGGCACCGACCATCAAGCGATATGTGCCCGCTGGCGTCCGCCAACCCTTATCCCAAACCGCGAAGCTGCGGTCATCAAGCTCGATCCGAACCTTCTTACTTTCACCCGGCTCGAGGAAGATTTTCTCGAATCCTTTAAGTTCCTTCACTGGCCGATAAATACCGTCCTGCGGAGGCGCAACATAGAGTTGCACAATTTCAGCCCCGGCCACATCACCTGTATTTTTAACCGTCAGCTCTACCGTCTGCCCCTTGACTTTCAGTTCGGAATACGCGAATTCCGTATAGGACAGACCATGGCCAAAGCACCAGCGCACCGGCACACCGGCCGTCTCGTAATAACGGTAACCGACATAGACGCCTTCCCTGTACTGAGCATTCTGGAATTCACCCCCATAGTAAGCCGATGAGGGGCAATCTTCATAGCGCAGAGGCCAGGTTTCTGCCAATTTACCACAGGGATTTTTCCGGCCAAAAAGCAGGTCAGGGATCGCTTCCCCGCCCGCCTGGCCCGGCAAGCCCATATAAAGAATAGCTCGGACTTTATCCGCCCACGGCACTTCCACCACGCTACCGCAGAGCAGTACAACTACAGTATTAGGGTTAGCCTCAGCCACCGCTTCAATCATCTGCAGATGACCCGGCGGCATCTTCATGTTCTCTCGATCAAAGCCTTCGGATTCATACTGTGCCGTAAGCCCCGCGACGACAACGACCTGCTCAGCAGACTTCGCCACCTGAACGGCATCGGCGATGAGACGTTCCGTTGTACTGCCATCCTCCGCGCAACCTTCCGCATAGCTCGCCTCCGGCATAGCCTCCACCAAACTCGGCAGGCGGGTCGGATTTATGTGACTACTCCCGGCCCCTTGATAGCGCAGTTTCTGCGCCATAAAGCCGATCAAAGCTGTAGTGGCACCCTTCAAAGGCAGAAGCCCGTCGTTTTTCAGCAAAACAGCACTCTCGACGGCTACCTGACGGGCAAGCGCATGATGCTCAGCCTGGTCGATAGCTAAAGCCTCACGCTCCTGATTCGCCCTCAAAGCAAAAGCAATAATTCGCCGAGCACAGCTATCCACTGCCGCCTCAGACAATCTGCCGTCCTCCACCGCTGCCAGTACTTCTTTCGTCATGTAGCGGCTGCCGCCGGGCATGATCAGGTCGCAGCCTGCGGCCGTCCCTCTGATCCGATCATTCATGGCGCCCCAATCGGTCACCACCAAACCATCAAAGCCCCATTCTTCACGCAGAATCGAAGTCAGCAAAGTCCGGCTGTCACTACAGTACTCGCCATTAATCTTGTTGTAAGCGGACATCACCGTCGACGGCTTGCCTTCCTTAACCGCAATCTCAAACGGCCTCAGATAAATCTCCCGCAACGTGCGCTCATCAAGTTCACTGCTGGAAGAGAAGCGCTTATACTCCTGGTTGTTGCAGGCAAAATGCTTCAGACTGGTACCTACGCCAAGCCCTTCCATCGTACGTATAAACTCTGCGGCCAATTTACCGGCCAAAACCGGGTCCTCGCTGAAATATTCAAAATTCCTACCGCACAGCGGGTTGCGCTTGATGTTGACCCCCGGCCCCAGCACCAGATCCACGTCCAATGCGATAGCCTCTTTTGCAATGGCCTCACTCATTTTTGCGATCAGGGCGGTATCCCAACTGCAAGCGCTGGACACCGCCGTTGGAAAGCAGGTGGCAGGAACAGAATCATTTATGCCCAGCATATCCGCCCCCTCTTCCTGAAGTCGCAGACCATGCGGGCCGTCGCACATCAAGACAGCGGGAATGTCATACTCCGGCATGGCCTTCGTCCTCCAGTACGATGCGCCGAGGCATAAGTCCACCTTTGCTTCCAGGGTCATTTTTTCAAGTATTCGGTCAAGCTTGCTCATGATTATCTCCTGTTCTAACGTCCACTACTAAGTATAAATATCTGTTTCACCATTCGCCGAATCACGGCGAACGACTCTATGCTAAACTTGATCTACAAACTGACAACCGAGGAATACCATGCTAAACAAAGCCATTCAAATCGCCACCGAAGCACATAAAGATCAATTCGACAAAGCCGGAAAGCCCTACATTCTCCACCCCTTGCGAGTGATGCTCCACTGTGAAAATGAAGCAGAACAGATCTGTGCCATTCTCCACGATGTGGTCGAGGATTCAGACGTCACCTTTGATGACTTGAGATCCCACGGCTTCTCCGAGGAAATAATCAGCGCCCTGGACTGTTTAACTAAGCGCGACGGAGAAAGCTATAACGATTTCATCAGCCGTGTTCTTGCTAACGAACTGGCGAGCCGGGTGAAACTCGCTGACCTTCGGGACAACATGGACTTAACACGCATCGCGCATCCGAACGACCAAGACTTCGCAAGAATCGAGAAATACCGTAAGGCCGTTGAGCGGATCACCTCAGCATACGATCTCGAGATCAACACACAACCGGTGTTCGACACCATCTTGAAGCGTAGGAGCATACGCCGGTTTTTGGACCAAGCCGTGCCGAGAGACCTAGTCACGCAGCTACTCCAGGCCGCCATGGCAGCGCCTTCAGCCTGCAACCTTCAACCGTGGACATTTATCGTAGTAGATGAGCCCGAGCCTCTTCAGCAATTAAAAGACGCTACCACCATAGGGCAGTACAATGCGCCTTTGGCCATAGTCGTGTGCGGGGCAACAGCCCATATCCCCTGGCCCGGTGAGGGCTGGCGTCAGGATTGTGGGGGCGCGATCCAGAACTTGCTTTTGGCCGCGGTTGAGCTGAACCTCGCCACAGTCTGTATCGCAAGTTTCGAGGAGGCAGAGCTCAGTAAGCTCTTACATCTGCCGGAAGACATCGTACCGATATGTATTGTCGAAGTCGGCTATCCGGCTGAGGAACGCGAGTCTATCACTTGGTATACGGATGAAGCCGTCCATTGGCAGGCCTTCGACCCGACCCAACAACGCACATACCGGACCCTGGACATGCTCCGCGGCGATAAATAAACCCCGCAACAGCTGTCTGCTACGGGGCTCAATACTGGATTCAAACGAAGTTAAGCCAGAATTTCCTTGACAACTTTGTTCAGCTCTTCGTCCTGGCTATTTGCGAAGAAGAGTTCTTCGAACTTCTCGCCGGAGATCGCGCCTTTGACCAGCTCCTGATCGATGTCTTTCAGGATATCAACGAGCGGGCGATAGGTCAGTTTCTTCACTTCATCGAGGATCAGCTTGTTGCGCTTGATCGGTACAGCGCGCTCTGCGGGGTAGCCCTGACCGCGCTCACCGGTGAAGAGTTTCTCGAAGATATAAGACAGATTCAGTTCTGCGCCCCAGCCGAAGCCTTTGGCATACGGAATCGCGATGGCATTACCGTTATTGATCTGGCCAAAAAGGAAGGCATCGGTAGGATCCTGGATATGGCCACAGATGACCCCCGGGAAGGAATTCAGTGCGAGCATAGCACCTTCGCCTGTACCGCAACCGGTGACGACGAAATCGACTGCACCGGAGTTCAGAAGGATGGACGCCAGGATACCGTTCTGAATGTAGGTCAGAGAGTTAGGGTCCTCAGCCGAGTACATGCCGTAATTGAAAACTTCATGCCCCAGGGGCTCGACCACGGATTTCAGCGTGTTGTAGATCAGTTCGTTCTTAGCCGCTTGGCTATTTTCGGTGATTAAAGCAATTTTCATAGACTACCTCGTTTCATGTAAATGGTGACATCAGTATAACAAATAGATTTACACATTTCTCGGGGTAAAAGTGACACTTCCTTGTAAATCATGAACTTCAGTCATTCAGGAATCTCACCATCAGGCCAAAACCCGCGAGCGCAATCAAGCCGATGGCAGTGAAACCGACCTGCATGGAGAAGACGTCCGACAGCCGCCCCATCAAGGCCGGTCCGAGCACCATGCCGATGCCGTAGACCGCCTGGTAGAAGCCCATCGCCGTGCTTTTTGACCGCGGAGGCAAACGCTTCGTTGCCTGATCCATGAGAAAGGCCATCTGAATGCCGGCGCAGGCGGACGACAGCATCTGGTGCACAAGTAGGAGCGCCAGATTCGGAATGTAAGGGATCAGCAGAACGAGTACGGCGTTGAGGAGCGCCGTCGCCAGGAGTTGCTTACGCGTATTGAACCAGCGCAACAGAAACTGTCCGCTCACGAGTGTAGCCGCAGCCCGGGCGACATGCCCCAAAGACGAGAGATAGCCGATATAATCCGCATCTCCGCCCATCTGCGAGGCCAACTGTGGCACGAAGCCCTGTATCGTCCCGAAGCTGATCATCTGCGACACCGCTGCCAGCACCGAGGCCCAGACCAACGTAGCGGAAAACCATTTAATAACAGGTGCCGGGATGTCGGAGGGCTCATCAACCTCGATATCCCGCAAGAAAAGCCCGAGCAGCAAACCGACCACAGCAAAGCCTGCGCCCAGCGTAAACGCGGCCTGCATCCCCGACCACACGATCGCGCGGCTCCCTATGTAAGTGCCCAGGATCGTGCCGAGATTCTGCGTGAAGCTGATCCGGCTCACGGCCTGCGTGCTTTCCCCCTGCTGATAATAGCTGAGGTAAAGCGAGCTGATCTGCACCCAGAAAGCGGCAGCGACACCGGCCAGCCCGCGGAAGAAAAGTATCCAGCCCGCACTCGTCGTGAGCGCCAGTCCCAACGAACTTACACCCCCGATGACCAGCCCGGCCAAAACATAAAGTTTCAGCCGTCCGGTCCGGCTCGAAAGCATTCCGAGCGGAAAACGCAGCACCATCTGCGTAAAGCCGTAGGAGCCGACAATCACCCCGGCCATCGTCAGGGACACCGACAGAGTTTCCAGGTAAGGCGTCAGATAGGAGGGGTAGGTGTAGGTCGTCATCCAGAACAGGCAGGTGACGACAAGCAGCAGTGGACCGGTCAGTCGCCGGCCGACGGTTCTCACGCTTTGAATTCCCAGGCTTTCTTATAGCTGAATGTGGCCTCAGCACCGGGGGCCAGACGCAGCGATTCCTCCGGATCGACCAGGAAAGAATTCAGAACATGGGTCGGCTCAACGCAGACATAGTTCCCGACCTGGTCCGTCCAGATCGCAAACCTGGAGAGATTATCGGTCTCGAAGGTCACCCGCAGGTCCGCCGTTTCCAGTTCCCGTACGTTGTCGCGGAATTCGGTGCCGATGATTTTGGCCAAAGCAAAGGTCTCCCCGTCGACAGTGACTTCGGTCTCGCCGGCGGTGGTGGGGAAATAGGGATGAAAACCGGGCGCCAGCTGCAATTCAGTCTCACCGGTATTGCGTAAGGTGAGTTCGGTGGTGAGTGCCTGAGCCTCGAGCCGGTAAGTCAAGCGCGCCTCCAGGCCCTGGTAAGCGCCGAAGCCCTGAAGCCCGAGGGTCACAGCGGCATCGGATTGGGTGATGACGTCCCAGGGCAGGTCGCGGCCAAAGCCATGCTGCACCAGATCCGGCACATTCCCGGGATCACCGAAATTCGGCAGGCAAATATGGCTGCCGCCGCGGCGCTTGCTGTTGCCTTCAGCATCGGTCAGTACCGCATAGGGGAAGAGCACATGCCGGGTGCCCTCGGTAAGTTCATAAATATAAGCGCCGTCCTTTGCGATCCGGCAGAGCGTATCATCTTGACGTAGTTCAATCATGTTAGGGATCCTCCTAGAGTCTTTGCCAACTATTATCGCACACGTAAACCGATTGTAAACGTGCCGGCCGCTTGTAAGCCTTGTACTGTTCAGCTTCCGGTGGAAAGGGTACGATAAATGTAACCGTAACCCACTATACAAGGAGGTTCTCATGAATCAGAAACAACTCGACCGAATGCAAAAGGACCACGGCTTTATCGCAGCCCTCGATCAGAGTGGCGGCAGCACCCCGAAAGCCCTTGCCGCCTACGGCGTTGCAGAAGACAGCTATCAGGATGAGGCCGGCATGTTCGACCTCGTTCACGAAATGCGTACGCGAATTATTACCAGCCCCGCTTTTGATGGCGAGAAGATCATTGGCGCTATCCTTTTCGAGCAGACCATGGACCGCGACATCGACGGCATGAAAACCGCCGATTATCTCTGGGAGAAGAAAGGGATCGTGCCCTTCCTCAAGGTGGACAAAGGCCTCGATGAAAAGCGCCAGGGTGTTCAGATGATGAAGCCGATGCCAGAACTCGATGCGCTCCTCGACCGGGCCAAAGATCGCCATATCTTCGGCACCAAGATGCGCTCACTGATCCACGAAGCCAATGAAGAAGGCATCCGCCGTGTGGTCGAACAGCAGTTCGAAGTCGCCCGCCGCATCGCCGATCGCGGTCTCGTGCCGATCATCGAGCCGGAAGTCAGCATCAAAGCTCCGGACAAAGCAGAAGCCGAAAGCATCCTGCTGGCTGAAATCCTCAAGATCATGGCCACCTGGCCCACCGACAAACCGGTGATTTTCAAGCTCACACTGCCCGAGCAGGACAACTTCTACAAGCCTTTGATCAACATGACCGGCGTCGTCCGTGTCGTCGCACTCTCCGGCGGTTACAGTCGCGAGGACGCAAATGCGAAACTCGGCCGCAACCATGCCCTCATCGCCAGTTTCTCCCGCGCACTCTCGGAAGGCCTGGCCAAAACCCAGTCCGACGACGATTTCAACCGCACAATGGAACAGTCCGTCAAGAGCATCTACGATGCCTCAGTGACCTAATAAGTTAAGCCGCCTGACTTTTCGTCGGGCGGCTCTTCTTTACTCATCCAGTCTCAAAACACTCATGAACGCTTCCTGCGGAATCTCTACGTTACCGACCGAGCGCATGCGTTTCTTACCTTCCTTCTGCTTCTCGAGCAGCTTTTTCTTTCGAGTAATATCGCCGCCGTAGCATTTGGCCAAAACATCCTTCCGGAACGCCCGGACCGTCTCACGGGCAATAATCTTACCGCCGATCGCCGCCTGAATCGGAATCTCAAACTGATGGCGCGGAATCTCGTCCTTGAGCTTCTCGGTCATCTTGCGCCCGCGGGCGTACGCGGAGTCCTCGTGCACGATGAAGGACAGGGCGTCGACAACTTCCGTATTGATCAGAATGTCGAGCTTGATCAGCTTCGCCGGCTGGTATTCCTTGAATTCATAATTCAGCGAAGCATAGCCTCTGGAGCGAGACTTTAGCACATCGAAGAAATTATAAATAATCTCATTCAGCGGCATCTCGTAATGAATTTCGACCAAAGTCTTGTCCAGATAGGTCATGTCTTTATAGACGCCGCGCCGTTCCTGACAGAGCTCCATGACATTGCCGACATAATCCTTCGGCGTCATGATCGAGGCCGAAACGACGGGCTCCTCCATGCGATTGATGTTCGAGGGATCCGGGAAATTCGTCGGATTCGTCATCTCAATCATCTCACCGCTATTCAGATAAACGCGGTAGACCACGGACGGAGCGGTCGAGATCAGGTCGAGGTCGAATTCTCGTTCCAGGCGCTCCTGAATGATTTCGTAATGGAGTAGACCGAGAAAGCCGCAGCGAAAGCCGAAGCCCAGAGCTTGTGATGTTTCAGGCTCATAGGACAGCGACGCGTCATTGATCTGAAGCTTCTCGAGCGCCTCCCTGAGATCCACATATCTCGCATTATCGACCGGATAAAGACCGCAGAAGACCATTTGCTGGGCTTTTTTATAACCGGGCAGCGCTTCGGTGGCACGACGCTCCGCCAGCGTCACCGTATCACCGACCGCGGTATCGCGGACGTTCTTGATGGACGCAACGAGGTAGCCGACATCGCCGGCCTCCAGGACATCCTGCGGCACGAGCTGGCCCGCCCGGAAATCCCCGATCTCCGTGACCACAAACTCTGCCTGCGTGTGCATCATGCGGATCCGGTCGCCGGTGTGCACCCGGCCATCCCTGACCCTGATATACACCACAACGCCGCGATAAGTGTCGTACTTCGCGTCGAAGATCAAGGCCCGGAGCGGCGCATCCTCATCCCCCGCCGGCGGCGGCAGGAAGTCGACGACCTTCTCCAGCACTTCATCAATGTTGACGTTGGCTTTGGCCGAGACCAAAGGCGCCATGGAAGCATCGATGCCGATGACCTCCTCGATCTCGTCGCGGACGCGCTCAGGCTCGGCGGCAGG
>CAZJTS010000036.1:1293-14472 GCA_964548975.1 uncultured Fastidiosipila sp. | reverse complement strand
TTCAGCTGCTGTGGGTGCAACAATAAACCTCATTTTGCAACAAATTGGGCATCGTGAATTTGGGGGTGGTGAATGAAAGGTCGTGAGCATAACCTGAAATCGAGACCACAAAAATATGGGGTGCGCATAACCTGAAATCGAGACCACAAATATGGGGAGTGCACCACAAAAATATGGGGAGCGCATAACCTGAAATCGAGACCACAAATATGGGGAGTGCATAACCTGAAATCGAGACCACAAAAATATGGGGTGCGCATAACTTGAAATAGAGAGCACAAAATATTAGTTAAGGGCGGAAACAAACCCCTCGCTTGCTTCCGCCCCAATAACCTTTAAAAATACTCAAACGAAATTCAAATTAATACTTCCCATCGTGACCTTTAGGTCCAGATCAGCGATCACTGAAGCGCTTTTGCCGGAGTCGAAGTCTCCACCTACACCACCGCTCCCGCAGGCAACAGTCTGACCATTGACGCGGAACGACCCCATGGTGACACGAGAGCGAATCTTTGTCTGCGGATGCGATTGCTTCAGGTCGAGCCGAACGCTACCCATATCGCATTGGATCTTGTGCTTACCTAGAAGTGTAGCCTGACCGCGGAAATCGCCCATGGCGACCTGGAAGTCGGAACTCTTGACGGTGACATTGTCCAGCTTGATGGAGCCCATGTCGAGACGGCCGCTGAGGGATTCGATCTCGCTGTTGTTGAGATGAATGGACCCGAGGGCGTTCTTCAGTTTAAGCTCCGTGCAGTCGATGCCGAAGAGTTTCGTGCTGCCCATTTTGAGGTCGACGACAGCTTTTTCGAGCTTTGTGTTCCGGGGGAGACGGAGGACGACCGGATCCAGATTGAAGCGTTTATGGCTCTGGAGCCAGTTGTCCTGGAAGGAATCACGAATAATGAGCTTGGTGCCCTCCACCTCGACGGTGAGTTCGTAATTTTCTTCGAGGCCTTTGGCGTTCTTCGGGCCCTGGAGTTCGGGCGTTTCGACGTCGGCAAGTTCCACTTCGAGGCCGCCGAGGTTCAGCTTGATGTCGAGTTCGCTGACAGTCGTGGTGCTGATCGGTTCGAAGGCTTTGGCCGACGCTTGCCCTGCCTCGGTCTGGCTGAAGGGCATATCGTGGAGGATTTCGGTTGCGATTCGGGAGGGCTCGGTTACATCCGCCGGAACCGTGTCGTCGGCGGCTATGCCGCGATCTTCGAAGTATTCCAGATAATAGTTCAGGAGTTCCTCGCGTTCTCTGGCTTCCAGAGGTGTGAGCCGGGCGCCTAATTCATCCATAAATTCAGTACGTGTCATGAGTTCCTCCTCACAATCTGATCAATCGTTGCTTTGTGTGTCGACCACTGCTCGCGGTAGCGTTCGAGCTGTTTCTGCCCGGCCTCGGTGATGCGATAGTAGCGCCGGTTTCGCCCCTGGAATTCTTCGTCGTAGGTCTCGAGCAAGTGCGCTTGCTGGAGGCGCCGGAGGACGGGGTAGAGCGTCGATTCGGAGATCGACATGTTTTCCTGAAACGTCTGTGTGATGCTGTAGCCGTAGGCGTCGTCTTTGCTGACGATGGCCAAAACACAGAAATCGAGTAAAGCTGCTGTTACGGGAAACGCCATAGTATTCGTTCCTTTCTTAAGTGATATCCAATACTATACGATATATAATATTGCGTGTCAATACACAAGCGCCAAAATTACAGACCCCCGGCAGCTAAGTCAATACAATCTAAACAAAACGAGGAGATAAGTTTATGACAGAAACTTTAGGGCCAATTCACTATATGATGTATGAGAAGATCAAGTACCAGGACGTGCTCACCCGGCACCTGCTGGAGGACCGGCCGGAGCTCCTGGCCGAGCTCGATAGGCGCTTACCGCCGGTTTCACTTGCGCCTCTTGACACGCTGATCGATCAGGAGAATATCCACGGCTGGCTATCGGCCCGCATTGATGTGGTGGAGGGGCGCTTGGCCTTTGCTTTGGCCAAAACCGCCGACTTCGAAACCAAACTCCGGCAAGCGGGAGCCCAAGCGCGAAGCGGGTCTGCGGAAACGGTTGACGGACTGTACGATCAGCTGAAACTACATCTGCTGGACGGCATGCCCTGTGATGCGGCTTTGACGGCAGTTAGAGAAGATTCAGGAGTCAGACTGGTGCAGGCGGTGGAGCTCCACGATCAGTATGCGGAAGAGCTTCTGGGGATCGATCCGGCAGATAGCCTGGACAAAACCTGCGCCGGAGGCCATGACCATGATGATCACGATGCGATGCACCTACAGGAGGCGAGCGAGGTGGCAGAATCTACTTCAACAGAAGGTGAACCCTCCACCTTCTATCGCGCCCGGCAGGCGTGGCTGGAGGGCTTTGTGGAAGGGAGTCCCTATCAGGTGGAGCGACTGAATCAGGCGGATTTTCTCATCTCACGCTAAGGCATCGAGAACGCGCTTCATGCGCGTCAGTACTTCCCGGACGGTGCTTCGGGGCGTGGCGAGATTGATGCGTTCGAAGCCGGCACCTTCTTCGCCGAAAATGTAGCCTTCATCGAAAGCGATCTTCGCCTCGGTTTGCATGAGCCGTTCGAGTTCAGTGGGCGCCAAACCATAGTCGCTCAGGTCGAGCCAGGCGAGGTAGGTGCCCTCCGAGCGCACGGCTTTTGCCCGGGGGAGTTCTTTCTCGACGAAGTCATACATGTATTGGAAATTGCCGTCGAGATAATCCAGGACCTGCTCGAGCCAATCTTCGCTTTCGTTATAGGCGGCAATGGTGGCCTCGATACCAAATGGATTCGGGATCGTGACCGAGAGCTGGTCGCGCGCGATGGCCAGGAAGCGTTCGCGCTTATCCGGGTCGGGAATAACAAGATTGGAAAGTTGCATGCCGGCCAGATTGAAGGACTTGGAGGGAGAAGTGCAGATCATCAGCTGATTCACGTAATCTCCGGCAATGGTGTAGAGCGGGGTAGGGGTCACGTCACGGCGGAGCAGGTCCATGTGGATCTCGTCAGCAATAATCCATTTGTTGTAGCGACGGGCGATGGCCAGAAGCTTCTGTAGCTCCGCAGCGGTCCAGACGCGACCGACGGGATTGTGCGGTGAACAGAGAATCATACCTTTAACGTCGGGGTGCGAGAATTTCTCGTCCAGGTCCGCGAAGTCCATAGTATAGTGCCCATATTCATAGCGGAGTGGACTATTGACCACCTGACGCCCGTTGGCTTCAATTTTGCTCGTGAATGGGTAGTAAACCGGGCGCTGGATGATGATGCCGTCGCCTACTTCAGTCAGGGCCTGAATGAGCAGCGCGATTGCCGTGACGATGCCGGGGCTGAAGACGATTTCCTCATGCTGAACCTCCCAGCCATAACGGCGGCGAAACCAGCCGCTTACAGCGTTTTTCAGCGCCGGCGTATCGTAGATGGTGTAGCCGAAAATTCTGCGGTCCACGCGCTTATGCAGAGCATTGAGAATCGGCGCTGCGCAGGGGAAGTCCATATCGGCCACCCAGACGGAGAGGTTATCCGGCAGGTTGCCTTCGGGCATGGCCTCGATTTTGGCCGCGTAAGTTCCCTTACGATCTATAGGCTCATCAAAGTTATAGCGCATCATCAGTCCGCCAGATCATCGAAGTAGCCTTGGATCCACACGATCGGCGTGCCCTTGTCGCCGGAACCTGAGGTGAGGTCTGACAGGGAGCCCAAAAGGTCCGTGATGCGCCGGGGCGTTGTGCCCTGGGACGTCATCTGATCCACGCCGGTGCGGTGCGCCTCCTTGCTCTGGATGTAGTCGACAACGGCGGAGGTGAGCTCCTCACCGGCCAAAGCCGCAAACTCGTTATCCGCCAGATATTTGAGCTTAACCTCGCTGGGCACGCCCTCCAGCCCCTGGGTGTAAGCAGGGGAGACGACCGGATCGGCGAGCTCCCAGATTTGGCCGACGGGATCACGGAAAGCGCCGTCGCCATAAATCATGGCCTCGACCTTGTGGCCGGTTTCCTCGCTGAAGCGCCGGGCGATCGCTTCCACGACGACATCACAGTCGCGCGGGAAAAGTTTGATCAGTTCCTCGGTGGCTTTGTTCGAACCGAGAAGGCCGTAGTTCGGGTTGTAGCCACTGTCTTCAACGGCCTCAGCCATGATGTCCTCGAGGTTCAGAACAGTTTCGGCGCCGGCCCGGGTCAGGAGCTCTTTCGTATGAGCGCGTGTGTGAATGTCACAGGTAAGCACGTGAGGTGTGTGATTCAGGATCTCACGAGGATCATTAGCAAAGCTGATTTCGACCGCGGTGCCTTCGGACTCCACGACTTCCTTATAATAAGCCACATAATCCACACCGGTGAACGGATGGGGGTTGTCGCCGAATTTCTCTCTATAGCTCGCTTCCTCCAGCACGTCGGTCCAGGGATTGATCCCGGACTTATCCAGGTCCTCTGCTGAGACCAGGCGGTTGCCGACCTCGTCGCTGGGATAGGACAGCTGCAGATAGATCTTGTCGGCTGCGCGGGCGATGGCTCTGAGGATCACGGCGAAGCGATTGCGGCTGAGGATAGGGAAGATGACACCGAATTCTTTGCCGGGAAACTTGGCTTCAATGTCCTTCGCGACCTGATCGACGGTGGCGTAATTGCCTTGCGCACGAGCTACAACGGCTTCGGTGACGGAAACAACATCCTTGTCCCGGAAACTTATGTTCTCGGATGCGGCTGCCCGAAGCACGGAATCGACGACGATCTCAACGATGTCATCGCCTTCACGCACGATCGGTGCTCTGATCCCTCTTGCTACAGTGCCGATAAAACGCGCCATATGAACCTCCTACAGATAGGGCCAAGCCCTCGAACTCACAATTTACACCGTATATAATACCGCAAACTTGCCGGCTCCGTTTGCTGAATGAGAGCTCACATCCCGGAGAATTCTACTAAACTTACATAAAACACTTGAGGTACAGACATGAATAAACGTATAGCCTTCGTGGGCCTGGGCGCCATAGGTGCCTGGATCTACTCACAATTGACGCAAGTTGAGGATCTGGAGCTGCTTGTCTTAGCCGACGGCCAAAGAGCAGAGCGCCTCCGATCCGACGGCATAACAGTGAACGGCAAGCACTACGATCTCGACGTACAAGACTACGCTGACACGATGCTGACCCCGCCCGATTACATCGTGATTGCCACGAAGATGCCGGACTTTCCGGAGATCCTCGACGCCATCACCCCGCTCGTAGGGCCTGAAACTCAGGTGCTGCCCCTGCAGAACGGTCTGCAAAGTGAGCCCCTGGCGGCAGAACATTTCGGGTGGGATCATGTGATGCATGGCATTGCGCTGGTCGCGTCAATCCGCGAAGCGAACGAAACTCGGTTCGTTTCCCCCGGCTATCTGGTCTTAGGCGAGACCTCGCCCAGTCAGGTGCACCCGACGCGTCTAGAGGAGTTCTCCGGCTTTATCGAGGTGACCGAAATCAAATGCATTATTGCCGAGGACATCCGCCGTGAGAAATGGCTGAAATTCATCCGCAACAATACGAATAATCAATATCTAAGTATCGTTGATCTGGAGTACCCGGCCTTGGCGAAAAGCCGGGAGCTCATCGCATTGATGCGCGATCTGGGCTATGAGATCATCCGGCTCGGCGAAGCGGAGGGAGTTGATATCACTCGAGAGGATGTCGACGAGATCCTGGCCGGCTACGATAAGCTACAGCTGCCGGGTATCCCGTCCACCCTGCAGGATCTGCGCGCCGGCAGACCGACAGAAGTGGATATCTTCGCCGGTGAATGTATGAGGCTGGGGGAAAAACACGGCATCGAAGTGCCTTTAAGCACCACGATTTACCGGCTCTTGAAGATATTCGAAGCAAAAAACGCCGGAGTTTTCGAGATGGAAAACTGAAATAACAGTATAATTAGCTCACTACTTGATTGGGGGACCGTTGATGAATAGCGAAATGAAATACCGTTGGAATCTGGATGCGCTCTATAAGAGCATTGAGGATGAAGAATACAAACAGGATTATGCTAAGCTCGAAAGCTTGATCGGGGAGGCGGAAGCCAATGCCCGTGAGTTGGCCGAGGGCGGGGCGGAGGAAACTGTGGCCGCCGGCATTACGCTCTCAGAGGAGATTCGCCTGGTCAGTGAGAAGCTGATAGAACTGCCGGCTTTGCTGTCCTCTGCCGACACACGTAATACGGAGTATCCGGCCCTGCTGAATAAACTCATGATGCAGTTGGCGCGCCTCGAGGCCTGGGAGGTGCTGCTGCAGCAGGCTTTGGCCGATCTTCCCGACATCGATAGCTTCATTACAAAGTATGACTTCGCAAAATACGACTTCATGATCCGCGAGAAAATCCGCTATGCTTCCTATAAAATGGACAGCAAGCTCGAGGAACTGGCGGCCAAACTCAACATCAGCGGCGGCTCCGCCTGGTCTACTTTGCAAGGTTATCTCACGTCGACATTGGAGATCGAATTCAACGGCGAAAAACTTACCTTATCAGACATCCGTAACCTCGCCCACGACCCCGACCCCGAGGTGCGAAAATCCGCTTATGAAGCGGAGCTGGCCGCCTACCCCAGGATTGCGGACAGCCTGGCCTATTCGCTCAACTCGATTAAGCAACAGGTAAACCTCTTAACCGCTGAGCGGGGCTTCGAGTCGCCGCTGGCGGAGGCCCTCATGCATGCGAGAATGGATCAGGCAACGCTCGATACCATGCTCGAAGTGATGGAAGAAAGTTTCCCGGAATTCCGCCGTTATCTGAAGGCAAAAGCCAGGCTGCTCGGCCTCGGCGAACAACTGTCCTTCTACGACCTCTTCGCGCCGGTCGGGAAGATCGACCAGAAGTACACGGTCGAGGAAGCCAGAACTTATCTGGTCGACACCTTCCGGCCACTCTCCGCTGACATTACGCACACGATCGAGCGGGCTTTCGACGAAGCCTGGATCGACTTCCTGCCCCGTCCCGGTAAGTCGGGCGGCGCCTTCTGCGCGAATCTGCCCGCGATCGGCCAAAGCCGCATTCTGACCAATTTCGACGGGTCTTTCGAGAGCATCAGCACGTTGGCCCACGAATTAGGTCACGCCTATCACGGTTATTGCATCGAGTCGCATGAGCCGCTCAACCGCGATTACAGTATGCCCGTTGCGGAAACCGCCTCGACCTTCAACGAAACCCATCTGACCCTCGAGGCGATCGACCGGGCGGAGAATCCCGAGACTCGCTTAGCGCTGCTCGAAGGCTTCCTCACCGGTACAACGCAGACGATCGTGGACATCTATTCCAGATTCCTCTTCGAAAAAGCCGTGTTCGACAGAAGCAAGGACGAATTCCTGGACAGCGCTGCGCTGCAACAGATCATGCTCGATGCGCAAGACCGCACCTACGGCGATGCTTTGGCCAAGGACGCCCGTCACCCCTATATGTGGGCATGTAAGGGTCACTACTATTCGCCGCACCTGAGTTACTACAATTTCCCCTATGCGTTCGGGAGCCTCCTCTCCATGGGGCTTTACACCCGTTACCAGGAGGAAGGCGCAGCCTTTATGGCCACTTATAGTGATATGCTGAATGCAACTACGGTCGCAAGCTGCGAAGATGTGGCGGCCAAAGTCGGGATCGACCTGCGCTCTCGGGATTTCTGGGAAGACAGCATGGCCGGTTTCAAAAAAATGATCGATCTCTATTGTGAGCTGGCGGCAAGCCAGACAGGGAGGGAAGAAGATGGCTCAGTCGTTCAATGAATACAGGAAAGCCAGATCCGCAGAAGAAGTGCTCTGGTCTGACCGGAAACGCTACTTCGGTCTGCCGCTCAGTTTTACGAAGTACTCCGTGACCGCAGACAAACTCCGCCTGCGCAAAGGACTCTTCAACACCACCACCGATGACGTGCTCCTCTATCGTGTGCTGGATGTCGACGTGTCCCGGACCTTTGGCCAGAAATTCTTCGGCGTCGGCACCGTCAATATCCATGCCGCCGACCGCACCACCCCGACCAAGTCACTGGTGAACATCAAAAAAGCCGACATGGTCGCCGACTACATCAGCGATCTGGTCGAGCGCGCCAGAGACTACAAGAACATCACCGGTAGGGAAATGTTCGGCGTCGGGACCGGTCAGGTCAATGTGCAAGGCGATTACGACGGCGACGGCATTCCCGATCACATGCAGGGGAATGCGCCGGTGTCCTGGCAGCCGCCGGTGGAGACGGACCAACCCTACGAATAAGAGGCAAGCTCCCGGATAAAAGGCGCAAGCTTCGTGCTCCGCTCGACATAGGACCCATGATCCTCGCCGGGCAGAATATAGAGCTTTGCCCCCGGGATTGCCCCGGCCAAATGCCGGGTATGCTCCTCTCTGATCATATCGTGCTCCCCTGCGAGCACGAGTGTCGGCACGTTGATCCCTTGAAGCTCCTGATCTGTGATATCGGGCTCTGTCAGCATCAGTTTCAGAAGCCCGTTCTCAGGCTCCTGCCGATACTGCGCCTCAGTTTCAGCCGCCCACACCTCCAGCACACCATCCGGGTGGGTATTCGTTCCGCAGAGCACCAGCCCCCGTACGAGTTCCGGGTGATCGATCGCCAGATAGAGCGCCAGTATCCCGCCGTCGCTGAACCCGACTATCATGGCAGGCTCGGTGACCACTTCCGCAATTGCCTCGGCCAAAGCCCCGGCCATCTCCCGATAATGATACTCAAGAACCTCAGGGGAGCGCCCATGCCCAGGCGAATCAAAAGCATAAAGCCTGAACTCCGACACCAACTCGTTCATCAACTCAGAGAAAATCTCATGGCTCTCGCCATTTCCGTGGAGCAGCACGACCGGCCGCCCCGCGCCTTCAGTTACATAAAATAACTCACTCATCTGTGGTACCCCTGAGGCCGTCGATCAGAAGCTCAATCATCTCCACAAGTTCCGTTTTATTCAACTCACTGCTGGCACCCGTATACACTAGGTCTCCAAAAGTGAATTGGAAACTGAGCTCATCGGTGTTCTCACTGATCTCCACCGGTATCCCGGAAACATCCTGCAAATCAGTATTAGTCGTTTCCACGAGGTCGCCCGCTGAGGCACTCTCAAACCAAAAGATCTCCTGATCCTTATTATCGAAAACCAGCTGCCGCTCCGGCTTTCCCGGATCCGCCTCCAGGCGATAGCCCGGCAGGAGATTATTACTCGAAGCACCCGGAGGCTGCGGAGCCTCTTCCGGTGTGTAATTCTCTGCGGCCATGTCCACCGTGCCTTCGCTGCGAGGCGCCTCGGCTTCTCGCAGCTGATTATTCAGGAGGAGTAGAAGAGGACCCAGAACAAGAAGCAACGCCGCCGCTATCGGCAACAAGCGCACCAGCTGTTGCTGTAAGCTGTTTTTCGTTTGGCTTTCTCTCTGCTCGGCTTTGGCCAAAATCGAGCGCACGCGCTCTTCAGTTGATTTCATCTGACTCCTCCTCTCCCAGAAGTTCCGCGAGCTGCTTCTTGCCGCGGTACACATAATTGTCAATTTGTTTCTTCGTCTTGCCCATCGCCCGGGCGGCATCCTCATAGCTGAACTCCTGGAAATAGACCAGCTGTAAGGCCCTCGCCTGATCGGGCGGCAACTGCCTAATCGCCCGATGCAGCCGGAGCTCTCGTTCTCCCGTCACTAGCTCTTCCAGGATCCCGGGATCCTCCTTCAGCTCATGGGGCACCTGATCCTCAGCAATCCAGGTAATGATCCGGCTGCGCTTCAGGTGATTCAGCGCCTTATTCTTACCAATCTGGAACAGAAAAGACTTGAACTTACTTTCACCCCGGAACGCCGGTTTCTTGGCCAAAAGCTCCACGAAGCAATCCTCCATCAGATCCTCGGCCAAGTGATAATCCTTCACATAGGTGTAGATAAACAGGATCAGCGGGTTTGCGAATTCCTCCACAAGCCTGGTCAGCGCCTCGGTATCACCGGCCAAAAACTTCTCATAGAGCTGCCGGGCCTCGTCCATCTGCTGTCCTTTCTACTCTGTGTGAGTTTCCTCCTCTCATCTAGTTAGACAATCGAAGGGAGGCGAAATCCTCATTTTTCCTGTGACTTAATTTTACGTTAAGATCGGGTTTGTGTGTGGGCTACTTGAGCAGCATCAAGCATGGTTGACCCTTGCCATCTCCGGCACCCTGTGTATAATATTCAGGAAATATACGACTGATTGAGGTTAGCAAATGTCATCCATAGAAAAACCTTTGAAAAAACGCCTGAAAAAACGCGGGACATCAGCCCTAAAAAGAACCATCCTCAGCCTACTTGCCGGGGTCATGTTGATCGGGCTTTTCGCTGCGTGTCAGGCGCCCGGGGAGGCGAAAGTCCTCCGGGTTGGCACGAATGCGGAATTCCCGCCCTTCGAATACATCGATAACGACGGGAATGTTGCGGGCTTCGATGCGGATCTGATCGAGGCGATCGGGGAGAAGAAAGGCTATGAAATCCGTTGGAGCAACATGGAGTTCAAGTCTCTGATCGGTGCTTTGGAGAGCGGCGGCGTTGACGCGGTGATCGCGGGCATGACCATCACGGATACGCGTAAAGAGAGTGTGGACTTCTCCGATCCTTATTACGATGCGTCCCAGGCCATGGTTGTGGCGGTGGATAGCCCGCTGACGGACATCAACGAGCTGAACGGCCTGCGCATTGCTGTCCAGGAGGGGACGACCGGTGATCTGATGGTCACCCCGGGTGGGGAAGGCAGTGTACTGACCGATCCCGCTACCCGAGTGAACCGCTACAAGAAAGGTGTGGATGCAATCCTGACCCTGCTCAATGGAGCGGTCGATGCCGTGGTGATCGATCAGTCGCCGGCTGAGGAATTCGTGAAAGCCAATTCAGGTCAGCTCCAAGCCCTCCCGGTTGAAGGTGAGCCGGAACGCTACGGTATTGCGGTGGCCAAAGGCAACGCCACCTTGCTGTTAGACCTGAACGAGGGCCTCGCTGAGATCCAAGTGGACGGCACCTATGATCAACTGTATGCCGAACACTTTGAGACAGGCGATCAGGAGAGTCTGAGGAGAATTTCAGAAAATCCGTTGCTCAACTTTATCTATCAGCTGGAATTCATATTCATCACCAACAACGGTGCCGCCCTACTGCTCAGAGGTCTCGGCATCACCCTGCTTATTTCGTTCTTTGCCATCCTTCTGGGCATCGCTCTGGGTTTCCCGGCAGCCACTTCGCGAATGAGTGCCCGGGCAAGAGAGAAGAAGACCCTGCCATCCGTGCTCTCCGCTGTGTACATTGATGTCATCCGGGGAACCCCGACGGTTGTCCAGCTCCTGATTATGTATATGGTTATCTTTAACAGCCGTTTGGGCATCGTCGCCGCAATTCTGACCTTCGGGATCAACTCCGGGGCTTATGTCTCCGAGATCGTGCGGTCCGGCATTCAAGCCGTAAATAAGGGCCAGAGCGAAGCCGGACGCTCTCTGGGCTTCACTTACAATGAAACAATGCGCTACATTGTCATGCCGCAGGCGGTGAAGAATATCCTCCCTGCCTTGGGCAATGAGTTCATTACTTTGATCAAGGAGACTTCCATCGTCGGTTATGTTGCGATTATGGATCTGACCAAAGCCGGTGACTTCCTTATCTCCAGAACCTACAATGCCTTCCTGCCTTTAATCACAGTAGCGCTCGTCTACTACATCCTGATCAAAGTGCTGACACTACTCCTGAACCGTTTCGAAAGGGGACTCAACAAAAGTGATAACCGTATCTAATCTCCATAAGCAATTTCAAGACCTGAAAGTCATCCAAGGTATCGATCTCACGATCGCTCAAGGTGAATGTATCTGCGTCATCGGCCCGTCCGGTTCAGGGAAGAGCACCTTCCTACGCTGCCTGAATCTGCTCGAGACGCCTAACGAAGGCGAGATCACCATTGCGAACGAAGTGATCACCGCTCCTACGACGAATGTGAACCTTCTGCGGCGCCATGTCGGCATGGTATTTCAGCAGTTCAATCTCTTTCCTCATTTAACTATTCTGGAGAATGTGACCTTGGCACCGGTGAAGCATAAGTTGAAGTCGCCCGCTGAGGCCAAAGCCCAGGCCATGCAATTACTCGACCGTGTCGGAGTCCTGGACAAGGCGGAGAGCTACCCGGCGCAGTTGTCCGGGGGACAGCAGCAAAGAGTGGCGATAGCCCGTGCTTTGGCCCTGCAGCCTAAGGTAATGCTCTTCGATGAGCCGACCTCGGCGCTGGATCCCGAAATGGTCGGTGAAGTGCTTGACGTTATGAAAGAACTGGCCCGGGAAGGGATGACCATGGTGGTAGTCACTCATGAAATGCATTTCGCCAGGGAAGTGGCGGACCGCGTACTGTTCATGGATGAAGGTAAGGTCATGGAATTGGGCACCCCGGAAGAGGTTTTTGATCGGCCAAAACATCCGAGAACCATCAGTTTCTTGAGTAAAGTCCTCTAAATCCGGACGACATTACTGCTGCCGACGGGTTGACAGTACAATTCAGATAAGTTACAAATACATATTGACAAATTCCCCGCAAGCAGTCCGAGAATTGCTATAATAAGGGATGTTCATATCTTGTGTATAGAGATATTACGTTGAAAATATTAATGAAACGGTGAAAGGGATTTTAGTTTATTCCCTGTTGGACTTAACTAAAGTTGCAGGTAGAAGCTAGGCCCTAACGAGGAGGAACTGTTTTGAAGAGAAGAACCTTGACCAATCGACTGGCTGTTGTAGCTGTAGCCGGTACGCTGCTGTTAAGTGGCTGTAGCGGTATCGGTGATACAGCAGACCCGGCTCAGTGGGGCTATACATCTCAAGTTATTTATAATGCGCTGGGTGGTACAGTCAATCAGAGAGAAATTCGGGAAACGAACTATATGCCGAATTCGTTGATTTTCGAGCCCTCAGGTACATCGAATATGCTGATCGAGCCACAGAAGGAAGGCCATATCCTTGCGGGCTGGTATACCGATGTGACCGTAGTTAAAGAACCGACAGAAACTGAGCCCGGTGAATGGACTTTCGATCCTCAATCTCGTTGGGACTTCAAAACCGACCGTGTACAGGATGATCTCACACTCTATGCTCGCTGGGTGGAGCAGGCACAGGCAAAGTACATCGATCCTGCGACCGAAGAAGTTGTTTTTGCGAAGAACATGACAGCCAGTTCGCCTTTTCTTCCACTTTCCGGTGCTGT
>CAZJTS010000036.1:0-1283 GCA_964548975.1 uncultured Fastidiosipila sp. | reverse complement strand
CCGGCTATTATTCAGATCCTGAGTTAACCGAAGAATATGACTTTGACAGTTATGAGTTTGTCAGTGTTTTGCCGACAGATAATCAGCTTTATACCCAGCTGGCAGAAGAATTCCCTGAGAATCTGGTCCCTTATACCTATGTGTCACCTACACCTGCACCGACTGTAGAAACGCCCGAAGGTGAAGAAGAGCCGCAGGAAGGTCTTGCCGAAGATTCGGATTTACTCTACCTACGTAAACTCGGTTATGACCTCCAGGCCGATGAGGAGCAGACAGCAGCAATTCGTGCCCGCAAAAATGAAATTATTGAGGAGTATATTCAGGCCTATATTACGAATAATGAGTCGACCGAAGTGTACCTGAACTATATGCCGGGTAATATTTCCCTGGTCTCGAAGGAGAGCGACCTTAAAACCGGTACTCGTCACGGCTTCTTTGATTCCGCAAATGGTGCAACCTACACGCTGGGGGCGGATCTCGACTTCACAGGACTCGAATTCGCTATGGCAGAGAACTTTACAGGTACCCTAGATGGGGCAGGCCATACAGTTACAGGTTTGAAAATTACGATATCTACCTCACGTCGAGAGTTCGCTACTGAGAAGAGCGGTGCGATTTTTGGCACACTGAATGGCGCGACTATTCGTGATATTACCTTCAAAGACACCGAGATTGTGATTACTACACCGGCAAATATTGCAATCGATGCCGCTGTACTGGCACTCGAAGCGATTGACTCTACGATTGAGAATGTGACTTTTGACGGCGTTACGATAACTACCGGTCGAGGCGATGACGGCAGTGCGCCTTATCGAATCTCTGACTCGATTCTGACCAACAGCGGATCGACCATTACTGATCTTAAAGGCGCAAATGTTGTGATCGAGGCATCGGAGAATGTCGAAGTCATAGAAACACTTGAACCGATGAACTAAGGATTATATAGGGAGCTAAATAGCATAAAAATACAATTCTGTCAAGCGTAGTAGAACCTATTTTTGAGGTTCAAAGTGAATGGATTATGACCAGTTCAGAAAGCCGTTTGCAGAGTCGTAGAAACCCTGTGTGATATAATATCGGAAATGTTGTAGGTTTTCGCCTAGAACAAAAACAGAAGAGGAGATGATTACATGAGAAAAAGCATTCTTAGTAAACTTGCTGCTTTAGCAGTGGTTGGTGCGTTGGTATTCTCTGTTGCAGCGTGTGACAACACACCTGGAACAACGGCTGCCCCCACTGACGCTGTAACTGAAGCGCCGGCAGACGAAACAGATGCACCGGAT
>CAZJTS010000035.1:0-14481 GCA_964548975.1 uncultured Fastidiosipila sp. | reverse complement strand
AGCGTGCCGCTGTACTCTGCTTCCGCCGGGATGACAACACTGAAGAGGATGTCATTCACAGCATAACCCTGTTCAGCCATGGCCAGTCTGTCCTCATAGAATTTCGCCACTTCTTCATTGAAGTTCTGCGGCAGATCCTGGGGCAGATTGTTTCTGACGATGTCTTCCACTTCACCGGCGTTACGTGATTCAATCGTCACGCACCAATAGTCCTTGCTGTTGTTGAAGCCCTGGGTATAGTCACCGGAATAGTCGCTCACGCTGACCGGCAGGCCTTCATCGTTGAGGTTATAGTTCTCGCCTTCGATACCCCACTGCATAGTGTGGAGGACATCTTCCTGAGTCATCCATTCCATGTATCTCCAGGCCGCCTCGATTTCATCCTCAGATGCGAAGGAGGAGAAGCCGATGATCATACCGAAAGGATTGTCGGCGCGCCAGGCGGGTGTTTCGCCCTCATCAGGCTCAGTATTGACCGGCAGAATTGCCAGCTTGCCATCCGGATTCTGCTCGTAGAAGGCCGTGAGGAAGTCCATATTGGAGGAGATGTAGCCGCCGAACTCATAGCTTTGGCCATTTACGAAGCGGGCCTTCGCCGTCTCGTTATCCGTAATGTAGTATTCAGGATTCAACACACCGGCATTGTACTTCTCGTTCTCACGGCGCAAAGCTTCGCGGTTTGCGGGATGGCCGAGGGCAGGAATATTCACGTCACCGTACATCGCCCAGTCGAGTTCATCGTAGGGGAATTCACGCAGGTGATAGCTTTGATCCGAGCCGCGACCGGTCACCATCTCGCCGCCAGCGGGGTACTCGGCCAGACCGGCTTCTTTGATCTTCTTCAGGGCGTCCATGATTTCCGCATGATTTACGGGCACATGGTCGTAGCCCACTTCTTCGAGCCAGTCCATACGCACGAAACGCTGGAAGGTAAAGCCCGCATTGTAGAAGGGACGTAAGGCCAAAGCAAAGTACGTCTCATCATTCATGGTCGTATAGGGCAGCTGGCCATTCTCTTCCATGCGTGCATAGTAGGTAGGTGCGACTTCTTTGAAAGCTTCCAGATCATAGGTGGTGAGGTAGCCATCATCGGCCCACTGGGAGACCTTCGGATAGTCATACTCCATCAGGATGGTCGGGAGATTTTCAGATGATGCCAATAGCGCATAATCGGTCATGACGTCACTACGGGTAATCGGGACGAAAGTCACGTTGACGTTGTACTTGTCGCCGAAGTTTTCCTGAATCCAACCGGTCCAGTAGTTCTCCGCAACGTTGGGCACACCTTCAACACCACGGTCGTATACAGGGATGGCCAGCTCAACGGTCTCAGCAAATGGTTCCCACAAAAGGTCGCCGGTTTCTGTGCCCGGATCTGTTTCTTCCGGTGCTTCGGTTTCGCCACCAGGGGCTTCGGTCTCGCCACCGGGTGCTTCGGTTTCATTACCGGGCGCCTCGGTCTGATTACCGGGCGACGGTGCTACTGTGGTTCCGGGGCTGTTGTCACAGGCAGCAACGCTGAAAAGCAGTCCTGCTGTCAGGCCCAGAGCCAAAACGTTCTTCAATTGAAGATTCTTCATTTCTTTTCCTCCTAAATTTCTTGTCTTTAAAAGACGGCTCAACACATTAACCTTTGACGGCGCCAATCATGACTCCTTTGACAAAGTACTTCTGGATAAACGGATAGATCAGGATGATCGGAATAGTCACAAACATGACGGATGCTGCTTGGAGCACTTCCGGAGTACTCGTTACATTCGCGGCCTCAGAAAGCGAGGTCGACTGTGCTTCTCTGGCCGAGGAGACCATCTGGTAGAGCTTATACTGGATCATCTTCAGATCCTCGGATTGGATGAAATAGCGGTTATCCGCATAGGAATTCCAGCGCCCTACAGCATAGAAGAGTGAGAGCGTAGCCAGAATCGGCTTGGATAGCGGCAGGACGATCTTCCAGAGGATCTGGAAATTATTCGCACCATCCAGGAATGCGGATTCTTCAATACTTTCCGGAATAGTGGCCTGGAAATTCGTTTTCATCAGCAGCATGTTGTAAGGCGAATAGATCAGCGGCAGAATCAGTACCCAGAAATTATCCAGCAAGTTGAGATCCTTATAGAGCAGGTACTGGGGAATTAGGCCGGCGCTGAAATACATGGGAAACATCAGTAAAAATGTGAAGAAAGCGCGTCCTTTCAACCTGCGCTTCGACAAGGGATAGGCGGAGCAGATACACACCAGAATTCCCAGGGCTGTAAAGATAGCTGTGACGAGAAGGCTGTGTCCCATAGACTTGGTCATGGATCCATCCTTGAAGAGGGACATGTAAGCTGCGAAAGTCACATCTTTGGGCAGCATATAGACGTTCTGACCAATGACCTGGCTATTGCTGGAGATGGATTTGGCCGCGAGATGCAAGAAAGGAATAACACAAGTTGCCGATAAGAGAACCAGCACAAGCATCATTAGAAGATCCGCTATGGTCAAGCGCCGATTATGTCCGGCTGCCCGCCTCAGCTTTCTGCTCTTTCTATCCATGATTGTTGCTTCATTCATTGTCATTGTCCCCCACTAGAGCATGCCTTCTTCGCCGACCAATTTGGCCACCCGATCCGAAGCAAGCACGAGTACGAGGCCCACCGCCGATTGGAATAAGCCAACTGCTGTCGACATACTGTATCTGGCATTGCCGAGACCCTTCTCGAATATGTAGATCGCCAGCTGATACTGAAACTCTCTCACCTGAGTATTCCCAAAGACATAGAGGCGCTCAAAGTTACTGCCCATTACACGACCCAGCGCGATGATCAGGAGCATCACGATCGTGGTCTTGATCCCCGGCAAAGTAATATGCCAGATTCTCTGCCAGCGATTCGCGCCATCGATCATTGCCGCTTCATACAGCTCAGAATTGATATTCGTCATCGCGGCCAGGTAAATAATCGAACCCCAGCCCATGCTCTGCCAGACACCGATGAGCAGATAACTCACGGCCCAGTTCCAACGCTCGGTCAGGAATGGGATGCCTTCATTAATCACTCCCATATTGCGCAATACAACATTAACCAGTCCCGATGTCGGTCTGAACAGCTGATAAGCCACACTGCCGATGATGACCCAGGACAGGAAATGCGGTAGATAAAGGATCGTCTGCGTTACTTTCTTGAAACGGGGGAATCTCAGTTCATTGAAGACCAATGCCAGAATAATCGGCGCCGGGAAAGAAATCGCCAGTTCAGCAAAGTTAAACACCAAGGAGTTCCGCAAAGCTCGTCTGAAGTCACGGTCGTTAAATACTTTCTGAAAAGTCTCGAAGCCTACCCACTCACTGCCCGCATAACCCCGCGCCGGCTTAAAGTCCATAAAGACCATACGCAAACCGGGATACGCAGCATAATTGAAAACAAAGACCATTGCCAAAGGAAAGATCAAAAGCAGGTAAAGTTGCCAATCTCTCTGGAACGCTTTACGCCAGCTAAGATCGAGACTAGCCGACTTGGTTCTGGATCTTCTTCTTTCCATGGGGCACCTTCCTGACTGAATCTTTCTACCGGAATTCCTTTTCATTATCGACCATAAACAGGGCGCATTCTAAGCAACATATACAGAATACTACGCATATTCGACCATGCGTAGCAAACCTAAATGCATAGATTGTACACAATGAATGAATATAGACAACTTCGTTAGTACTCATTGCACAATATAAGTCTGTCAGTTTTCTTGCGCAGAATATTCTTTTGCTTTTTGCTTAAATTAGCTAGGTCGTTTTTGCATTATGGATAAAGAATGCTCTCCAGCAGGGGGTATAGATGCTCCGCCATTCGGAAGAAGCCCAGACCCGTCGGGTGGCAGGCATCAATGGTACATTCCTCTCGACCACTTTGGCCAAAAAGCAGCTCACCATCCACAAAATACACCTGTTCATCCCCCTGCGCGACGGCCTCCCGATAGGTCTGCTCTATGATAGACCGGCGCCGTCTACTGTCTTCCGGATCCGCATCGAAATCCGGCCGGCTGAGCATAATAATCGGCAAGTGCGGCTGGGCTTCACGAATTAACTTGAAGAAGGGAGCATGGGTTTCGGCCAAATGCTCCGGCGTCGGCGCATTATGATCGTAGTCCAGAATCATGGCCGATATGTTAGTATGCTGAGCAATAAAGTGCGCAAAAGCTGTTTCGCCTTTCGCGCTCCCCGAAAACCCGTAGTTCAGATAATCGCTGTCAAGCCAACGTGCCAGCAGCGAAGTATAGGAGGCCCCCGGCCGCGGCGCACAACCGCCTTCGGTAATGGAGGAGCCATAGAACAGCAGCGGTTTCTCATTCCGGTAAGGTGGTGGCGGGGCAACGCTCGCGCCTTCAGGCACTGAAACACTAAGTTCTTTGACACGTTCGTTCCGAGGGAAATTGATGGTGATCACTTCCGCACGCGGACTCTTCCTAAACTGCTTGCTTACTGTTTTATCTTTGTAGCCGTAGGTCGCCGGCGCCATAAAGCCAATGAAGCGGCTATTCCGACCGTTGCCTTCATAAACATCGATCCCGGCCGCCGCAGGTAGAGCCATTGCCGGATCCACTTCCTCCGTCTCAAGCATCATGCTGACTTCAAACACATTCGCATCAGTTGTAAAGCGCAAACGAACGCCCGCATTCCGCTTGCCCAGGGTCTCGAGGCTCGGAACTTCTTGGAGCATGTACTCCGGCAAACGCCAAAAGCGTTTCTCTGAAATGCTTTCTTCGGCCAGGCCGTAGAGTTTCAGCGGATGAGAGAATGCATTGTAGTTGATCATGGTGACCTCCCAGTGATTGGTAGCTTCATTGTAGTCATCTCATGCGGACTTTGCATGGGGTAAAAAAACCGGCCAACCCCCAGAGGGGGCGGCCGGTTTCAATACTGGACTCTGTAAAACTCAGAACTCAGTCAGCAGACTCTAGTCAGCAGACTCTACTCAACTCAATCTACTCAGCAACTGTATCACTGACTTTGTTGACATAGCTCTGGTAGCGCTCGTCGGCAAGCCGCTTGGCGTGCTCGAACATAGCGTCAACTTTGTCAGCATCGTACTTCTTGTACAGCGAATTGTAGCGAACTTCCTGCTTGAGGAAATCGGCGAAGTCGCCGGTGGGTTCCTTCGAGTCGAGCTGGAAGGGGTTCTTGCCTTCGTCAGCCAGACGTGGGTCGAAGCGATAGAGGTGCCAGTAGCCGCACTGGACAGCGAGCTTCTCGCGAAGCTGGCTGTTCTTCATACCGCCCTTGATACCGTGGTTGATACAAGGTGAGTAAGCGATGATGAGGGACGGTCCGTTGTAGGACTCGGCTTCCTTGATTGCTTTGAGGGTCTGGGCCTGGCTGGCGCCCATCGCGATCTGTGCGACGTAGACGTAGCCGTAGCTCATGGCCATCATGCCGAGATCTTTCTTCTTCAGGACTTTACCGCCGGCTGCGAATTCTGCGATCGCGCCGTACTGGGTGGCCTTGGAAGCCTGACCGCCGGTGTTGGAGTAGACCTCGGTATCGAACACGAAGACGTTCACGTCCTCGCCGGAAGCCAGGACGTGGTCCAGACCGCCGTAACCGATATCGTAAGCCCAGCCGTCGCCGCCGATGATCCAGGTGGAACGATCGGAGAGGTAGTTCTTCACGCTGAGGATCTGGTCCACGAGGGCCTTCTCTTCATCGTTCTGAGCTTCGTAGGCTTCAAGCTTCTCGACCAGAGAGTCGGAGGCAGCGATGTTGGCTTCGCCTTCGCTCTTGCTGTCGATCCACTGGGTGATGGCTTCCTGAAGTTCTGCCGGGGCATTGCCCTTGAGTTCTTCGAGCTGAGTGGCCGCACGGGCACGGAGCTGCTTGTAACCGAGGTGGAGACCGAGGCCGTTCTCAGCGTTGTCTTCGAAGAGGGAGTTGACCCATGTCGGGCCTCTGCCTTCGTCGTCGATGGTGTAAGGCTGAGACGGAGCGGAACCGCCGTAGATGGAGGAGCAGCCGGTCGCATTCGAAATCTGCATGCGGTTACCGAAGAGCTGGGTGACGAGCTTGACATAAGGCGTCTCGCCACAGCCGGCACAGGCGCCGCTGAATTCGAAGTAAGGTTCGTTGAACTGTGAGCCCTTGACGGTTTTGTCGCCCATGGGGTTCTGCTTCTGAGGCAGCTTGATCAGATAATCCCACTTCGGTGCCTGATCGGCCTGCTCTTCGATGGGTTTCATGACGAGAGCCTTTTCTTTGGCCGGGCAGGTAGCAGCACAAGAGCCGCAACCGGTACAGTCAAGCACGGACATCTGAATGCGGAACTGAAGGTCGTTGTAAGGCTTCATACCCTGAAGCACTGTGAGCTCCTCAGGTGAGTTGCTGACTTCTTCGTCCGTAAGAAGGAAGGGGCGGATGACTGCGTGGGGGCAGACATAGGCGCACTGATTACACTGGATACAGTTCTCAGGCAGCCACTGCGGGACCACGGAGGAAACGCCGCGCTTCTCGTATTGAGCGGTGTCCTGGGGCATTGTGCCGTCGACATTGTCGAGGAAAGCACTGACCGGCAGGCTGTCGCCCTGTTGAGCGTTCATGACGTCTGCGACATTGGCGACCCAGTCGGGTACTTCGCGCATGACGGGCTCGTCGGCTGTGGCGTTGGCCCATTCGGCGGGGACGTCGATCTGGACAACATTCTGCATACCTGCGTCGATAGCAGCGTAGTTCATGTTGACGATCTCTTCACCCTTGTTGCCGTAGGAAGCCTGAGCGGCTTGCTTCATGTATTTTGCAGCATCGTCCTTCGGGATGATGTTGGCCAAATTAAAGAACGCGGACTGCATCACGGTGTTGGTACGATTCCCCAGACCGATCTTAGCAGCAATTTCTACAGCGTCGATGATGTAGAACTTAATGTCGTTCTTTGCCATGAACTGCTTGTATTTGGCCGGCAAATGCTCTTCGACTTCTTCAGGCTGCCAGTTGGTGTTCAGCAGGAAGGTGCCGCCCTTCTTCAGAGGGGAGAGCATGTCGTACTTGTCGACATAGGCCTGATTGGAGCAGGAGATGAAGTCCGCCGCATTGACCAGGTAAGTCGCACGGATCGGATCATCACCGAAACGCAGGTCGGAGATGGTGACACCGCCGGACTTCTTCGAGTCATAGGAGAAGTAGGCCTGAACGTACTTGTCCGTGTGATCACCGATGATCTTGATGGAGTTCTTGTTCGCACCGACGGTACCGTCAGAGCCGAGGCCCCAGAAGCGGCAGGCGACAGTGGAAGGGGTAGCTGTCTCAATGTGCTCGTCGGAGACGAGGGAGAGATGGGTCACATCGTCCACGATGGAGATGGTGAAGCCATTCTTCGGCTCGTCCTGCTCGAGGTTTTTGTACACAGCAAGGATATCGTCCGGTGTGGTGTTCTTGGAAGCGAGACCGTAACGGCCGCCGACAATAACAGGGGCATTCTCAACGTGGCGATAAGCGTGAACGACGTCGAGGTAGAGGGGCTCACCCGGAGCACCCGGTTCCTTCGTACGGTCGAGCACAGCGACGGCCTTACAGGTGTCGGGAATCGCGGCACGCAGTTTCTCTTCGACGAAAGGACGATAGAGATGGACGTTGACCAGACCGACTTTGCGGCCGTTGGCGTTCAGGTAATCGATAGTTTCGGAGATGGTGTCACAGACGGAACCCATCGCGATGATGACCTGCTCAGCAGCCGGGTCGCCGTAGTAATTGAAGAGGTTGTACTCACGACCGGTGAGTTCGGAAACCTGAGCCATGTAGTCTTCCACGATAGCGGGAAGCGCCTCGTAGTAGGAATTCTGAGCTTCACGATTTTGGAAGAAGACGTCACCGTTCTGTGCGGAACCTCTGAGGTTGCCGGATGTCGGAGACAGTGCGCGGTCACGGAAAGCCTGAACAGCATCCATGTCGACCATGGCCTTCAGATCGTTGTAGTCCATGACTTCGATACGCTGTACTTCGTGTGAAGTACGGAAACCGTCGAAGAAATTGAGGAAAGGCACGCGGCCCTTGATCGCGGCGAGATGGGCGACAGCGGTCAGGTCAGCGGTCTCCTGGACATTCGCAGAACCCAGGATAGCCATACCGGTCTGACGTGCGGACATGACGTCCGAATGGTCACCGAAAATGGAGAGGGCGTGCGTCGCAACTGTACGTGCAGCCACGTGTACGACAGCCGGCAGGAGTTCACCTGCGATCTTATAAAGGTTAGGCAGCATCAGGAGCAGCCCCTGTGATGCGGTGTAGGTAGCGGTCAGAGCACCTGCGTTCAGAGAACCGTGCACGGTACCGGAGGCACCACCTTCAGATTGCAGTTCGACGACATTTACGGTCTGGCCGAAAATGTTCTTACGCCCTGCCTGGGCCCACTGGTCCACAACGTCCGCCATGGGAGAAGAAGGGGTAATCGGGTAGATTCCCGCCACTTCCGTAAAGGCGTAGCTGGTATATGAACAGGCTGTGTTGCCGTCAACTGTCATATACATTTTTTCTTTTGCCATTGTATACACTCCTTGTGTTAGATTTCTTTCTGGAAAACCCCAGAGAATTACCAAATTATCCAAAAAAGTCGGAATCTTCCTACGATTTTAAATAATTTACAGTCTGTTTGATTATAGCATAGAGTTTTTCATTCCGTACAAAGTAGCCAAGAAGATCTCATATTCCCCCTGCCCGGTCGTGATTCAAGTCACAACCGCAGTTTACTGAACGATTCTCGCGTAACAGCGGTTTCCGGCTGTTCTGCGTTTTGGCCAAAAATCTGCGTTGTTCCTTCCCCAGCCAAGTCAGTTTGTTAGCGGAAGGTAAAGAAAACCCCTCCGAAGAGGGGCTTCTCGAGATTGTATGAATAAGGATCTTAGGCCTCTTCTTTATAGACGCCTGCGATGGTGGCGAAATCGTCCGCCTTCAGAGATGCGCCGCCGACGAGACCGCCGTCGATGTTCTCCTGGCCGAAGAGCCCTTCGGCATTACCAGCATTGACAGAGCCCCCGTAGAGGATTCGTGTGCTCTCCGCTGCTTCGGGCGAGTAGAGCTGTGCGAGTTCCTTGCGGATAAAGGCGCAGACTTCCTCCGCCTGCTCGTCGCTGGCGGTCTTACCTGTGCCGATGGCCCAGATGGGTTCATAGGCAATGGTCAGGTGAGCGAGGCGCGCTTCGGGGACATCCTTCAGGGCTGCGGACAGCTGCTGTTTGACGAAGTCGAAGGTTTCGCCCTTCTCTCTCTGCTCGAGGGATTCACCGACGCAGAGGATGGGACGTACGCCCCAGTTCAGGGCTGCGAGGACTTTCTTGTTGACGATCTCGTCAGTTTCCGCGAAGTACTGACGACGCTCGCTGTGGCCCAGGACCACATAATTGATGCCCATGTTGGTCAGCATTTTCGCGCTGATCTCACCGGTGTAAGCACCTTCGTCTTCAAAGTAGCAGTTCTGCGCGGCGACCTTCACATTGGTGAATGCGGTGGTGTCGAGCGCGGTCTGCAGAGCGGTGAAAGGTACCGCGACGATGACTTCGCTGTCGGCATCAACGACCTTCGGCATCAGTTCCTCGAGGAACTTCTGCGCGTCGGCCGGGACGCCTTTGTTCATTTTCCAGTTGCCGGCTGCGATAGTGCGGCGGGCATTCTTGTCGCCCAGAACATCGATACCGGGCAGGACCTTGCCTTCGAGGAATTCGAGGGACGCGCCGCCGCCGGTGGAGATGTGGCTGACTTTATCGGCAAAGCCGAGTTTCTCAATCGCTGCAGCCGAATCGCCGCCGCCGATGATGGAAGTCGCATCGGAATTCGCAATCGCTTCGGCGAGGTCACGGGTGCCGGTAGCGAACTTATCGAATTCGAACACGCCCATGGGGCCGTTCCAGACGACGGTTTTCGCGTCCTTAACCGCTTCGCTGAAGAGCTCGATGGACTTCGGACCGATGTCCATACCCATCCAGCCGTCGGGGATGTCGCCTTCAACGGTTTTCGATTCAGCGTCTTCTGCGAACTTATCCGCGATGACGTTGTCGACCGGCAGGAGGAGTTTGACGCCCTTCTCTTCGGCTTTGGCCATCAGTTCCTTCGCCAGTTCGACCTTGTCCTCTTCGAGGAGGGAGTTGCCGATGGTCTGGCCTTTGGCCACATTAAAGGTGTAAGCCATACCGCCACCGATGATGAGGGTGTCGACTTTGGCCAAAAGATTATTGATCACGCCGATCTTGTCAGATACCTTGGCACCGCCGAGGATGGCGACGAAGGGGCGATCGGGATTGTTCAGGGCTTTGCCCATGAAGTCCACTTCCTTCTGGATCAGGAAGCCGGAGACGCCGGGCAAGTAGCTGGCGACACCTGCGGTCGATGCGTGGGCGCGGTGGGCGGTGCCGAACGCGTCATTGACGTAGAGGTCGGCCAAAGAAGCGAGTTCCTTCGCAAAGTCGGGTTTGTTCTTGCTCTCTTCTTTGTGGAAGCGGACGTTCTCGAGCATGACGATGTCGCCGTCTTTCAATGCCTCGACTTTGGCCTTGGCATCTTCACCGATGACGTCGCCGGCGAGGGTTACTTCTTTGCCCAGGAGCTCGGACAGACGGTCGACGGCGGGCTTCATGGAAAATTTCGCCTCAGGGCCGTTCTTCGGACGTCCGAGATGGGAGACCAGGATTGTCCTGGCGCCGTTATCGCTTAAATACTGGATGGTAGGAAGTGCGCCGACAATACGTTTGTCATCAGTGATTTCACCGGTTGCCATATCGAGCGGGACGTTGAAATCCACTCTGACGAGGACCTTCTTGCCCTTGACATCGATATCTGTGACGCTTTTTTTGTTCATGTTAGCCATTTTGCTCTCCTTTTTGCTGTGCGTTCCTCAGCTGGATAAATATTTACTGAACTACCCTCAAATGATAGAGGAAATCGAAGAAATTTTCAAGCCTCCTCCGATCGCCTTTCAGTGTATCAATCATTCGCGTAGCACATAGGTAGATATGTGAATTTCGCCCCGAAATCAGTTCAAACGATAAAGTTCTATGAACAGCGCGTTTCGCCCCAGGATCCCGTCAAAGAAGGAAGCGAAGCCGCTTTGGAGCACCGTCACAGTCACCGTCTGACTCCCCCCGACCTCGAGCAGCTGGTCTAATGTGGCTAGGGACTCCTCGAAAGGCACATTGTCATAGATCACGTCATCGCCGACGGCGATGCGAATGATCATATTCCGGTAGACATTGGTGTCCGCGGTTTTCGGCGAGATAATTAGGCGCGTCTGCCGGTGGCCATCCATCCTGTAACTGAAAACCGTATCGGGTTTGACCTGGAGCGCCTTGTCAAAACCGTCTTCTCTATAGGTATAGCCCCGAGCATCCGTTCCGGTCGCACCGATCACCGCATCGCCCCGGACAATCGTAATGTCCTCGGCGACATTCTCCGGCACCTGCTGCTGATAACTCTGTTTCGCTTCCTTGAGCTGCGCGTTATCCGGATAGAGCGCCAGGCCTTCGTTGAGTTTCGCAATGGTGCGACTGTAAGGATTCTGCGCCCAGCGTCCTTCCAGGGCTTCGTTGGCCAAAGCCCGGGCCGACTCGAGCACCGCTGTGATATAGCTGTCAATCTGTTCATCGAGCATAGGCCTCAGCAGCGTCGTGTCGATCCCCTGCTCATCGAGCGCCTTGAGATAGCTCTCCGCCCCCTTGAGATCGCCGTCTTCCAGAAGCAAACCCAGCTCATAGCGCGGGATCTCCGCCTCGATGGAATTATCCTTCTCTATAATGGCGCTTTCGATTTCCGCCTTGCGGTTGATGAGCGCCTGATTGCCCTCATCGTAGGTCAGCGCCTGCTCCACCAGCGCCAGAGCCGCCCGCGGATAGCCTTCTTTCACCAGCTCCTCCGCCTGCTTGTCACTCTCGGCTGTATAGGCTCCGAGCACGGCGGCCTCTTCGGTTCTCGCCTGCGCATGATCGGGGAATTGTTCCAGGATGTCCCGGTATTTGGCCAGGCTCTGCCGATAGTCGCCGGCCTCCGCGAAGATCTGAGCACGCTCGAGCTCCTCATTCACCGCTTCGCCCTGAGCGAGATCCCGTTCGGCCTCGTCCAGCGCCGGCCTGACCAACTCGGCCAAAGTCGGCTTCAGCTCCAAAGCCCGGAGCGACAGAACCGTACGGTCATAATTCAGGTTTCCAATCTGGTACCCGCGCCTGATCTCGGAGACTTTGCCGTCCAGAACCGCCACCCACTCCGCTTCCGCGAAGCCTTTGCGCGCCTGCGCTTCCGTGTAGAGATCCGCGGCCAAAGAATAGTTCTCCTCAGTTACCGCCGTCGTAAAAGCCTCGAGCTTCTCCTCCTGCGTCTGATCCCGGCAGGAGGCAACCCCCAGCAAAATTACCAGGCTCAGGCAGATGCTCAGCACGCGCTTAAAACTTAAGTGCATAGACTTACCTGACAAAGCGCAAGTCCAGAACTACTCTGATGTCGCCGCCTTGCAGATAGTTCAGGTTCACCAGGAACGAGCCGGCGCCATTGGCCGCCAGGTCCACGGGAATCTTGAACGCATTGCCGGGATCATCGCCCGGTCTGGCGGTCAGACTGCCGTCCCTGAGCGGGCGGGACAGGTTCCTGCTGGAATAAATCTGATAATAAATCTGGGTGCGCTCCGTCACCGGCCCGATCGCCAGCTCACCGACGAAACGCGTACCGCCGTCATTGGTGAAGACCACCTGGTCCACCACCGTCTGATTACCCGTGAAATTGTGTGACTGGAGAACGGAATCCGCGTGGGTCACGCCGGCCGCATCCCGGTAGCTGTTCCGGGGCAGGTTATCCCTTATTGCGCCGCCCTGCGGTGGGCTGGTGACTTCGGGTTCTTCGTCTTCAGGATCGGTCGGGTTCGGCTCATCCGGGTTCGTGGCGTCAGGATTGTCCGGATCTTCGGCCAAAGTATAGCGTTCGTGCGCAGCCGTCAGCAGTTCATTACCCGGCAGAAGTTCCAGGCCTTCATCGAGTTTGGCCAAAGCTGCCTCCCGGTCACCCTGTAGGAAAATCGAATCCGCGGTGTTCAGGATGCTTTCGGCACACTTCAGCACGTAGTCCTCGCGCAGCTGCCGGATCGACTCGTCGTTCGGGTCCTGCTCGATCGCTTCGTCGATCGCCCGCAAGGTCGCCGCAAAATCACCCGACTGGAAAAAGCGTTCAGCCCTCGTGTAGGTATCCTGATAAAGAGAACTCTCGGCCAAAGTCTGGTTGTTCGTCTTGAGATTCGTCAGCACCGGATCCGCGGGGATTCTGGTCAGAGCTTCGTCAATCATCCGCTCCGCATCCTGATAATTCCGCTGCGACTGGAGACGACTCACATCCCTCACAATCTGATTCCGATAATTATCTCTGGCACGCGCCAGCTGATCCACCGTGCTGCGGTAGCCCGGATAGAGTTCCATCACGCGGTTGAAATCCTCAATCGCACCGGGATAGTTCTGGTAGTTCATTTTTTCGCGGGCCGTGGAATATAGCGCATCCGCCTGTTGTAATACGGTCAGTTCCTCTGAAGTGTTATCCACCAGGACTCTATAGCCGTTAGTATAAAGATCGGAATTTCTGATAACGGACAGGGCCGCCTCGGTCGCCGAATAGGTCGTGTTGCCGTCGATCGCATTCTGCTTCAGTACGCTCAGATAAGCGGCCAGATCGGCCTCGGACGACGTTTCTAGCTCCTGATTACCGCTATACTTATCGGTATAGAGCGCTGCGGCCTGCTCATAATTGCGGTTCTCCAGCGCGGTCGCAAACTCCCTCGTCGGGCTGCCGAGGCTGCGGATAAACATCACACCGGCCACGACCAATCCGACAAAGATCACGAAAATAATATGCCGCGGCCGGATCCGGATCATGAACCATTCAATGGCGTTACGCAGCGGATTGCCGCGATATTCGCTTGTGTTGTAATAAGACTCATCCGCATCATAGTCTTCAACAGGCTGCTGCGCCTGGTACGAGCTGTAGTGGCGCTCCCGGTTTCGCGGATCCGCCGGGGTACGCAGGCTCTCTTCCTGGTCATAGTCGTCCACGCCCTGTTCGGTCGTGAAGTCATGGTAGTAGCCTTGAGGGGCGGCTTCTTCCTCTTCATGTAGTGAAGATGCGCCCATCACATTGCCGGACTCGGCGAAATACTCATCGGCCGGAATGAAGTCTTCTTCCCTTTGCGAGAGACGCTCCTGACGCAAGCGCTCCTCTTCTTCCTGCCGGGTCACCAACTCCTGGCGGGTCCGCTCGGCCTCTTCTTTGGCCAGGCGCAGACTCTCCTGCTCCTCGCGGGCTCTTTCTTCCGCGGCCAGGCGGGCTTTCTCTTCCTGGCGTTGGACCTTCTGCTCTTGGCGGGTCTTTGACCAGGCTTGGTATTTTTCTTTGCTTTCGCCGGCGCTCTGACGGAGCTTGGTGCCCGTATTATGACTCTGCTGGGAGAGTTTCGTGTCGGTTGCTTTGGCCCAGACAGCAAGCTGCTGACCCCAGACTTTGGCCTGTCTTCC
>CAZJTS010000034.1:0-14736 GCA_964548975.1 uncultured Fastidiosipila sp. | reverse complement strand
ACTGCAGCACACCCCAGATCACGAAGTTCCAACTGGCGCCATGCCAAAGGCCGGTACAGAAAAACACGATAAAGCGATTGATGTAGGTCCGTACCCGCCCACGCCGGTTACCGCCCAAGGGAATGTAGAGATACTCCCTGAACCAGGACGACAGGCTGATGTGCCAGCGCGTCCAGAATTCCTGAATACTCTGGGAGAGCAAGGGTTTATTGAAGTTCTCTCTGAATTCAAAACCGAACATCCGCCCCAAGCCCAGCGCCATATCCGAGTAACCGGAGAAGTCAAAATAGATCTGAAAGAGATAACAGATCGCCGCCAGCCAGGCCGTGCCGAAGGTCCATTCGCCGAAACCGTAAAGGCCGTCCACAATGACTGCCATTTGGTTTGCGATAAGCACCTTTTTGGCCAAGCCGACCGTGAAGCGCTTCATGCCCAGAACCAAACCCGTGAGATCCCGGACCCGATGCTCGATCTGCTGCTCGATGTCGCTGTACATGACAATCGGGCCGGCGATCAGCTGAGGGAAGAACGAAATATAGAGCAGGAGTTTCGCATAGTTCTTCTGTACAGGGCTGTTGCCGCGGTAGACATCGATCACGTAGGACATGGTCTGGAAAGTATAGAAACTGATCCCGATCGGCAGGGTGATCGCCGGAATGGCAAGGCCCAGACCGGTCAGCTGATTCACACTCTCAACGAAGAAACCGGCATATTTAAAAAAGCCCAGCATCCCGATATTGAAAATCACATTCAAAGCCATAGCGCCTTTGCGCCGAATAATGAACGCAAAACCGTAGTTCACCAGCGAACTGATGAGCATCAGCAGAATGTAAATCGGCTCCCCCCAGGCATAAAAAAACAGACTCGCCAACAGCAGAATGTAGTTTTGCACCTTAAGCGGTACAATAGCCGTGAGGAGAAGGACGATGGGTAAAAAGAGGAAAAGAAACGTAAGGCTACTGAAAACCATACGTTCTAGACAGCATCTTCAAATTCGCCGATGTAAGAGATCGATGTCACTGCGTCATCCAGGATCACGATCACCAGCTGAGATTTCTCCCTCTGCCAGGTCATCTGTCCGACAGATTCCTCGTCGGGTTCGCCGTAGACCTCCAGCACTTCACTCAGGCTGGAACCGTAGGTGATACCTTCAGGCGTGCTCGCCGCCGTATCCGTCAGGAACATGCCGACGATGGTATTGATGCCGTCAACATCACAGGTATTCACTTCGAAACCGTCGTACGCATAGACCTGATCGGTACCCGCAAAGACACAGCTCGGAGCTTCATAAACGGAATTCGCCGGGCCGAGGGCTTCGAGGATCGGCGCTGCGGCCTGTGTCGGCGTGAATTCTACACCTTTACCCACGAAGAGGAAGGTATCGCCGCCGGGCACCACGACCTGAGGGGCCTTCGATGTGTCTGGCTCTTCATCTGAGCCGATCTTCGTCTGACCGGAGGGCAGTGTGATGTCGGTGGGAATTTTCGACCCGGCAGTGATTTCCACTTGTCCGGCATCCGTGACAGGGCTGTCGACAGGTGTCGTGACGGGTGTTTCCGTACGGCCACAGGCGGCCAAAGTCAGGGTCAGGCCACCAATAATCAGGCAGCGGGTTACAAGATGTGCAAGTTTTTTCATATTCTCTCCTATCCCTCACTCGAGGTGTCCGATGTATTTGTGGTGCTGGGGGGCTCAGTTACGGTCGGCCCATTGGTCGACGGCGGCGGAGCTGAAGGTGCCGTCGGGGTCGGCGTCGCCGCTACCGTGGTCTGAACGGTCGTCGGGGGCTGAGTCACCGGCTGAGTCGCGGTCGTCGTCGCAACGGTCGTCGCCTTCGTCGTAGGACTCGTCGGGGCTTGTGTCGCCGTTGTCGTGGTAGCCGTCGTAGTCGTTGGCGTCGTGGCCGTAGTGGTCGGCGTAGTCGTTGCGGACGTCGGCGTGGTTGTAGGTGTTGTGGTCGGCGTTGTCACAGTAGTCGTCGGCTGCGTCGTTGTAGGTGTCGTCGTTGGTGTTGTCGTCGGCGTCGTGGGAGGTGCCACAACTTCCAGTCTCAGTCTCACCTGTGTGGTCAAGCCGTTGGAATCCTTAGCACTATAGATAATGTCGTAGATGCCCGGAACGCTCGCATTGAACTTACCCTGATTGACTTGGACTTGCAGGTTACCGTCTTCCTTGTCTGTCGCTGTGACGCCTTTCAGGAAGTCATAGCTGCCGCCGGCTTTTATAGAGGCGGTCTGAGGCACACCCTGAATGACAGGCGCCTGATTGACATAGGTACCGTACTCGATGATCTCCGTGACAGGTTCCACGCTGACTTCACGAGATTCCAAGGTTTTGGAGATCTCCCGGTTGTTGCGGTAGATCACGGTGTAGATCAGCACTTCCATGCCGTTTTTGCCTTCTTGGATAAGCTTCTCTGTGCCCTCAGGCATTTCCGGATTGGCGCGGCGTTCTTTGGTGAAGGGGAGATTGACATGCTCGCTTTCCTGACGCTGGATGTTCTGCTCGTTCTCAGTCCAGTAGTTCTGATCCCGACGTCTGGCCTCGGCCTGAACCGTTGCCATGGAGACATCGTAGTAGCTCCAGAGCGGATCACTAACGAAAGTTCTGCCGCCGGCCTGTACCATAGCCCAAGCGTGAGAGCCCGTGTCCGAGTTCACACCGTAGTTATTGATGCCGGCTCGAGTGAGCAAGGCTTGATTCGTGAAACGATAGATGTAGCAGTCGCCGTTACGACGGGTCAGCCCGGTGATCGCACCCTGTACAAGGTTGGTCCGGTTGGTCTGCGCTCTGTAACGAAGATTCCGGCGCAGCCAGGAATAGATCTGGAAGGCCTTCTCGTGTTCGGTCATATCATCGTTGATGATCGTGCGTAGCACCTGATCCGCCAGCTGATTCAGCTGTGCGTTACCGGTACTGCGCTTAGGCGCATAAGGGGTAATCCTTTGGATGGTGACCTGGGCGGACTGGGCTGTAGAGTTGCCGGCCTTGTCTTTGGCCGTATACACAATCTCATAAGTCCCTGCGACACCTGTATTGACCTTGGATGTGTCCACGGTGAGGCTGGGGCGAGAATCGATGTTGTCCCTGGCCGACACGCCGGAGAGATAGTTCACACTGGTCCGCTCCGGATAATAGCTGATATTCTTCACGCCATGAATGGTCGGCGCCGTGGTGTCGATCTGGACGGTCACGCGGGCGGTCTGCCGTGAGGTATTCCCGGCGCGGTCCGTCGCGGTATAAACGACTTCGTAAGTCCCGGCTCTGGATTCATTCACAGCCGAGGTGTCGACGCTGAGTTTAGGATTCGGGTCTTCATTGTCGCTGACCGTCACATTACTGGTCGGGACGTTCTCATAGAGCGGAAAGTAACTGACATCCCGGATACCGCGAATCTGAGGCGGGGTGTCATCAACAAGTACAGTGACGCGAGCGGTCTTCGTGCTCTCGTTCCCTGCTGAGTCGGTGGCGGTATAGGTTACGGTGTAAGTCCCGGCGGCCGATTCATTGACCTGCGAACGATCTACGGTGATCTTCGGATTCGGATCCAGATTATCGCTGGCGGAGACGCCTTCCAGGAAGTCTCTCCTGTATTCCGGATAATAGCTGAAGTCCTTCACGCCGTGTAATACAGGGGCTTCTTCATCGGCCTGGATACGCACGTTAACGGTCAGGTCAGTAGTGTTCCCGGCCGCATCGGTCAGGCGGATCACAGCCTCAGCGGTGCCGCTCTTAGAAACATTGGGTCTGGTGACATAACTATAGGTCACGCGTGTCGCATCCTGAACGGATTCGATAAAGGCCTCCGCCGCCGGCACTGCGCCAATCGCGGTCGTGACGGTCTTCAGCGTGGCCGTAGGTGCGACAGTATCACGCACCACGATCAGGGAATGGAATTCATATTCATTGAGGATAAAGTCCACCGGGAGGTTGCCGAGTCTGGAGAATTCCAGCGCGGACAGATCGGTGGTCAGCTTTAGGCCTTCAGGTGCCGAACCTTCGAGCAGGAAGTCACGCAAAGTGAGACGATTAGGCGCCCCTGCCTCGACGATGACTTCCGCTTTTAGCGCAATGTAATGGATGTTGGCCTGGGCTTTGGCCAGATTGCCGGCGGCATCCTTGATCTCGATTTCAACGGTCTGCTTACCTAAGCGGCCGCTGTCGGGTGCTTTCAGGAAACGATAGGACAGTTTCGAATAATCCTGGGTCTCCAGGATGAATTCTTCGGCTTCTGCGTCCTGCCCGACCGGCTTGATCAGGTCCTGCGTGGTCACTAGCGGGGGTGTTGTGTCGACCACAATGAGTTTCGAATCGTATTCGCGCGGCCCCGTGAAAATCTTCAGTGGGTACTCCCCGGCGACTTTCAGGTCGATCGCCTCGAGCCCACCGGTAAACACGGCTTCCTCCGCCGGATCAAGCAGGAAGTCCTTGATATCAACGGAAGAGGTTCCCGCTTCCACCGTGACGGACTCCACGACCCGCTCCAGGTTATACCAGGCGTCGTATTCAGCCTGATCCTCGGTCTGCTCAGTCGGTGTCTCATCGATTTGCTCGGCCAAAGCCCGGCTCTCGCCTCCCACTTCAGTCAGTACGGACGCCGTGGGCTCATCGCCGAGTGTGCGCCGAGCGGCTGCATCGCTATTCGACAGCAAAAATATACCTACACCTGTCCAGGGCAGGACTAGGAGCAGAGTAATAAGTAATTTACGATATCTGCGAAAAAAGCCTTGTTGAGGTTCTATCGCCCGGGCTTCCTTAATATTCTGGGGGTCATGCATGATGGTGGCCTCGTTTAGCTTGTGTAGCTCGTTTAGTCGGAAAATCTGATAACTCTACCTATGATATCGTGTATGAAAATCCAGGTCAACGAAAATCAGCCTTGGTATAATATCACATCTATTAACTTTCTGTGCGTGCGCCGGGCCTGCGGCGGGCCCGCGCCGGGCGCACCGAGGCCACCTCGGACGAACAAATTCCGTTAGAAACTGCTCTTCAGTTCCACGGTTTTCGCCCCGGCCATTGCCTGTTCGATAGCTTCCAGGATCTCCATCACGTGAGCAGCGTGCTCAGGATTCGCCTTCGGTGCCGACTCAGAACGGATCGCCTGCGCCATGTCCACCAGTCCTCTGCACCACTCAATCCCGTCATAAGCCTCTGAGGTGTCCTTCACAGTCTCATAGGCCTTGAAGTGCTCGGCATAGACCAGGGGCGAACGGAAAAACACAGAACTTCCCAGCTTCAGCACACCCTTCTCCCCGACGAACTCCACGGTGGCCGGACGCTTCAGATAATCGATGAAGAAACTCGCGGTCAGGGTGAAGAGTGCCCCGTTGGCGAGCTCAATCTCCGCGTAGAGATAGTCCGGTCGGGTCAGAGTAAAGGACTTCCCATTGAGGTCAGTCCGTTCGGGCAGCAGGATCTTCCCCATCGCACGGACTTTCACCGCCGGGCCGAATAAATAGGTAATATAGCTGATCGGGTAAATGCCGACATCATAGAGCACGCCCACATCATAGAGTGAGGTCGGTGCCGGATGCCAGTGTTCGAACATGCCGTTATGCATTTCGGCCGCGATCAGGCGGATGGGGCCGGTGTGCTCCTCTTGCAGGAACGCCGCGGCATCCGTTTGTGTATCGCCGAGGAACGTGATCGGTGAGGAGCAGAAATAGACGCCCCGGGCTTTGGCCAGATCCACAATCTCGCGGGACTCGGCATAGCTCATCGCGATCGGTTTCTCCGTATAGACGTGTTTGCCGGCTTCGATGCTCTTGCGGCTGACCTCAGCATGGACCTGCGGGATCGTCAGTTTGACCACCAGCTCGATGGTATCATCAGAATAGAGGTCATCCAGGCTGCTGTACACAGTGCCGCCGTAGAGGGCGGAGAATTCCTGCGCTTTGGCCTCATAAAGATCATGAACGCCTGCGATCACGAGCTCGGGATACGTCTTCAAGGTTTCGGCGTACTGAGCCGATATATTGCCGCAGCCGATGATACCGATATGCATAGTTTTCATTTTGCCACCTCTTCCAGCCAGTTCTCGAGCAGGGCTTTGCTTCTCACACAATCTGCGGAGGGGTCGAAAGTATAGGGCTCGTGTTCGATACTGTAATGCCCCTGATAGCCGCCTTCCTCCAGAATCCTGACGCACTCGGCGAGCGGGACGATGCCGTCACCGTAGGTGCAGGTTTCGTGGCCGCCCACCGCCTCGATATCTTTGAGGTGGACATGCATCACCCGATCCAGCAGCACCCGGACCGCTTCATCGTCCGGGATGCCGTAGGTCATGAACCAGCCGGTATCGATGGTGGCGCCGACGAGGTCCGCCGGCGCCTCCCCGATCAGCCTTTGAATGTCCTCGATGCCTTTTTCGTTCGGGTGGTTTTCAAAGGCGAATCGCACGCCTTCTCGCCTGAGGATCTCAACGGCTTCAGCAGGTTTATTCACATAGAACGCACTGCCGCCGCCCATCAGGTCGAAGTCCAGGGCCTTTACCAGACGGCAGGCCGCGGTAAATTCTTCCGCGGTGCTACCGAACTCGCCAACATAGCTGAGAATCTTCATGTCATATTTGGCCAAAACCCGGCGCGCGATCTCTACATGCGCCGCTTCTGCCCACGCCCAGCTCAAGTGGGCGTACCACAGATCCATGTAGTCGAAGCCGAGCTCCTTGATATCGGAGACCAGACTGTCAAACATCTCCTCGAAAGTCTCCAGGGGCTTAAAGGCCTCACTGGTAGCATGCTCGCCGATCGACCAGTCCTCCTCGAGAATCGAAAAGTTGCTGGTACGCGAAACGAAATTGGCACTGTTAAAAGCGATCTTCTTCATGGTTTGATGCTTCCTCTCTAAACTTGTTGCGGTCATTCTAGTACAGAGAGTAAACGTTTGCCCACGCAAGTATCACCGAAATGATCCGGGGCCAATAATTATTTTCCGATCGTATCGAAGCCTATTCGGAGACGGTCGTTACCGTCCGGAAGCCCAGTGACTGAAGCTCATCCTTGTAGTCGCCATCAAAATGCATGGCATAGACTTTGTTCCGGAATTCGGGTGGAATCAGGCCTTCAGCTTCGGCAATAGAGCAGTGGCTATCAGATTCACGGCTCGCGATATCCAGATAGAGCTCGTCGATCTGCCCTTCCATCAGAGCGGTCAGTCCGCACTCGGGGACGGTCGAGCTATCGCCGCTGTAGAAAATCTGTTTACCTTCCACCTCCAGGAAGAAACCGTAGCAGGTCATCGTATCGGTATGCGGTACTTCCACCGCTTTCAGGCTGAAAGCCTCGTGGTTCAACTCCTTACCGGAGATATGGTCATAATCTTTGGGTCTGACGCCCATAAGCCCCAGAAGTTCGACCAGCGATTCTTCCGGATGATAAAGCGCGATTTCTTTCTTTTGTAGCTTGTTCTGATAAGCGATCAGGGTGCCGAGACTGCCGACATGATCGGCATGCAGGTGGGTCAAAAGTACCATGATGTCGTAACGGCTGAGATCTTCCGCTTCGATCAGGCGTTCGAAGACAGACCAGCCACAGTCAATAAGATAAAGGCACTTGCCCAGGGTAAAGTAAGCACTCGTATTCCCTAGAGCGGGATTCATAGCTGAGCCTTTTCCCAGAAATTTTAAGAACATGGGAAACTCTCCTTTCGTTGATTCTTACCTTCACGCTATCAAACCCTTTTCAACCGCAACGGTGCAATACTTCCCCATTTCCGGCCCCTGAAGCAGAATTTACAGTATCGTTGCAGTTTTTTATTGGTATGGTTAGGCATTCACCGTCGGCCAAAGCCCGGCTTTGCTATGCTAGTTATAAGATTCAATTCGAAGACGAGAGAGGAGCACATCCATGAAAAGCAAAAACAGACCTGTTTGGCAGGGAATTGCCATGTCGATTTTCGTCATTGTCTTTCTGCCGATGATCATCATTTTCGGCATCATCATGACGCTGGCCAAGAAGAGCAAATAACTTGAAGAAAGGGAGCCGCGGCTCCCTTTAATCTTTCTCCATACCTACTCACCCAACACACTCGCTTTATAAAGCGCTTCCATCTCCTCGAAACGGAACTTGCCGCCGCTGAGATTGATTAATGCGCGGATAGGCATCGCTTTCAGCATGGCCGCCGCCATCTCCGGACTGAGCGACTCGGTATCTCCGATATCGCTGACGGAGCCTAAGGTCATCAATTGTTCGACGAAAGGCTGTGTCCGGGGATCCTCCATCAGATCGCCGAAAACCGTGTCTTTCGTAAACACAGGCAAAGGTGATTCAACAGCGAATTCGATCGCCGCCTCGTCCAGGATGGTCTCTGAGTCTTCTGCCACCTGAATGAAATAGCGCCCGCCGGCCACCGCCCAATCGCCGGCAGCCACATCATAGTGTGCGAAACTGCGATAGTTGAGTGATAGTTCCACGGTCTTAGTTTCGCCGGGCTCAAGCCACACCCGATCATACGCCTTGAGCTCTCGCAAGGGGCGATCCACCGTGCGTGCCTCAGGCTCCACATAGACCTGTACGACCTCGTAGCCGGCATGGTCACCGACGTTCTCAACATCGACCGAAACCGTTAAGTCAGCACTTTCTTCAGTCAACTTAGCAGTCGACAAACGAAGATTCTTATAGCTGTATTCAGAATAGCTCAAGCCGAAGCCGAAGGGAAAGAGCATCGGCACATGTCGGGTCGTGTAATGCCTGTAGCCGACATAGACCGTCTCCCGATAATGCACCTCATCACCGTAGCCCGGGTAGTTCCCCCAGGCTGGTGTCTGCTCGAGCCTCACCGGGAAGGTTTCCGCGAGTCGCGCAGAGGGATTTTTCTTACCGGTCAGAAGGTCAACCACCGCTCCCCCGGCCGCTTCACCGCCCAGGTAAGCTTCCAATACAGCCGCCACCCGGTCCAGCCAGGGCATCGTCACCGGCGATCCGTTATGTAAGACCACCACCGTGCGGGGCTGAACAGCCGCCACTGCTTCAATCAGGGTCGTGTCCCCGGGTGGCAATTCCAAGTGGATTCGGTCGTACCCTTCAGACTCGTAGGCATCAGGTAAGCCGACGAAAAGCACGGCCACATCCGCCGCACTTGCCGTGGCACGAGCTTCCTCAAGCAATGCATCATCCGTCTCATGTGTGTCAGCCCTATAGCCGTCCGCATACGTGATCTGATAATCCGTCTCCTCAGAGAACACATCGAATGCGTTGTCCACGAGCTTGGCATTCACATGCGATGACCCGCCGCCCTGGTAGCGCGGCTGTTTCGCGAAGGCGCCGATGAGGGCGACTTTCCGGTCTTTGGCCAAAGGCAAGACCCCGTCATTCTTCAAGAGCACCATGGTCTCGGCCGCCATCTCCCTGGCCAAAGCATGGTCACCTACGAGATCCAGCTCTCCGGCCTGGCCGGAGGGTGCGAGCTCAAAAATCAGTTCCAGCAGACGCTCCACCGTCCTGTCCAACACAGCTTCGTCCAGTCGTCCGTTTCGAACAGCTTCGACGATTTCACGGTCATTCAGGCCGCCGGAACCCGGCATCTCCAGGTCAAGCCCGGCCACAAGGTCATCAACGCGGTCATGGATCGCGCCCCAGTCGGTCATGACGATGCCGTCGAAGCCCCACTCATCGCGCAGAACCTCATTCAGGAGCCAGTCATTATTCGAAGAAAAGACGCCGTTAATCCGATTATAGGAACACATCACGGTGCTGGGATCCGCTTCTCTGACCGGGATTTCGAAAGGCGGAAAATAGATCTCTCGAAGCGTCCGCTCATCGACTTCCGACGAGCTGGTCATACGGCGGTGCTCCTGGTTGTTGGCGGCGAAATGCTTCAGCGAGGTGCCGACCCCCGCCTCTTCCACCGCCTGCACATACGCGCCGGCGAGCGTGCCTGCCAGATAGGGATCCTCGGAGAGATATTCGAAGTTTCGGCCGCAGAGCGGCGAGCGCTTGATATTGACGGCCGGTCCCAGGAGGACACTCAGCTGCACGGTTTTCGCCTGCCTGGCCAAAGCCCTGCCCAGCCGTGCCATATACTCCCGACTGAACGTCGCGGCTGCCCCCACCCCGGTCGGAAAACAGGTGGCCTGGATGCTGTCATTAATCCCGAGGTGGTCCTGACTCTCATCCTGCTTGCGCAGGCCATGTGGGCCATCGGCCACCATAATGGCAGGAATATCCAGATGTTCGAAACCTTCCAAATGCCAGAAATCTTTGCCGGAACACAGGCTGGCTTTCTCTTCCAGGGTTAGCTGCTTAAGGATATCGGAAATCATGGGGCACCTCTTTCAAATGTAGTTTGGTTTTATTCTACCAAAGAGGCGGGTAATGTAATTCCTTTTTTGAAAAAGGACCGGAACTTCATGTCCCGGCCCTAACTGCCTTATTTGATCCGCAAGGTCTTGATCTCATGCGGCTTGATCCTGAAACGGATCACGTCGTCTTCGATGCTAACCTCAGCGTCTTCGGGTTCCTCCAGCGCGTTACAAATAACGGCTTCGGTAAACGGCCGACTCCAGCGCAGTCCCACGTCTGTCAGGGCATTTTCACTCTCATAGAGGCGGACGATTATGCCGTCGCCATCTTCTGCCCTTTTGATCGTCTCCAGAACTACGTTTCTGCGGTCGGTTTCTGCGAGGGAGAAAGCCTCCGTCTCAGCCGAGCCGCCCTGCTGGACCAGAACCGGCTGGTTCAGTTTATTGGCTTCTTCCATCGTCCGGCCCGCTTTCCAGTCGCCCGTGTGCGGCCAGAGCGAGTAGGTGAAGTAATGCATCTCTTGATCGGTCACGGGATTCGGCTCAATACCCGACTTGATCAGGGTCAGGGCGATGGTGTCACCGTCGACCGAGTGGCCATACTTACAGTCGTTCAGCAAGCTGACGCCGTAATGGCCTTCCGAGAAGTCCATCCACTTCTGCCCACAGGACTCGAAACGCGCAATATCCCAGCTTGTGTTCTTATGGGTTTTACGTTTCAGCGTACCGAACTGAATGTCGAAGGTCGCCTCATCGCTGTGGATATTGAGCGGGAAATGCACCTTCAACAGATGCTGATGCTCTTTCCAGTCGACCGTGGTCACGAAGTCGATACGCCGTGAACCGGTATAGAAATGAATCTCCTGATGGATGGTCGATTGACTGATCTTGCGCTCGATCACGAGTGTCGCACGCACAGGTCCGACATCGACCCATTCCATCTTACTAACGTCCGTGGCATCCCAGAATTTCTCGCTATAAAAGATATCGATATCCCAGTTATCGTAATAGATCGGCTTGTCTTCATACATCCGCATGAGGTTGGCTTTGGCCCCGGGAGCCAGCACTTCGCGCTTGTGCTCCTTATCATAGAGACGGGTTAAGAAGCCGGCGTCATCGAACTCGGCCTCATAGAACGGCGTCTCGATGCCCTGCTCGGAGACCTTCAGGGATTCAGCCACTGTGCCCCGCTCGGCGGGAGAGAAGCTGCGCCAGCCTTTGGCCGGCAGATCTTCAACGTAGGCATAGGCACCATCCTCGCCCTGTTGGACGGGGTAGACCTTGCCGGCGTGATCGACCAGAGCTTCGCCTGAGAAGTCACCCAGATTCACAATGTCGGAATGGGTGTAGCCGGTGGGATTGAAGAGGGTCAGGCCCTCCCCTTCCGGCGCGAGCTCTTGGAGACGCTCGCCGATCAGTCGGTCGGAGGTCGCTTTTACTTCCGCATACTCTTCCTTCGTCACCTCGTAGACCTCGTGGATTGAGGTGCCGGGCAGGATATCGTGGAACTGATTGATCATGACGAGGCGCCACATGTGGTCCAGGTCTTCTCTAGGATAGGCCAAAGCCGGGTTCGTCAGCACAGACAGGAGCTCGAGATTCATCAAAGCGAATTCCGACTTACGATTGGAACGCTTGTTCCGGCCCATCGAGGTCAGGGTGCCCCGGTGATACTCGAAGTAGAGCTCACCGACCCAGGTCGGCAGGCGCTTGTTATCTTTGACCCGCGCTTCGAGTTCTCTGAAGTACTGGCCGGCGAAGGCATTACGGACCTTCGGAATGCCGGTGACCCCGTGCTCCAGGCGTTTGGCCGTCTCGAGCATCGGACGGGTCGGACCGCCACCGCCGTCGCCGTAGCCGTAGGAGATCAGGACATCGTTGTTGATCTCTTTTTGCTGATAGCGCTGCCAGGCGCCGATCAGGGCGTCCGGATGGAGAATGCCGTTATAAGTGGTAAAGAAATTGTCGATCGTCTGGCCCACGCCGAGGGTGGTGATCAGGTGGGTGAAAACTTGAGAGCCGTCGATCCCCTGCCATTGGAAAGTATCGTAAGGGATCTTGTTGAACTGGTTCCAGGCGAGTTTCGTGGTCATGAAGTAGTCGATGCCGCACGTCCGCATGATCTGCGGCAGCGCGCCTGAATAGCCGAAGACATCCGGCAACCAGAGCATCTTACAGTCGACATCGAATTCATCCTTGAAGAAGCGCTTGCCGTAAATAAACTGGCGCAGGAGGCTCTCGCCGGAGGTCAGGTTACAATCCGCCTCGACCCACATGCCGCCTTCAATTTCCCAGCGGCCTTCCTTGACGCGCTCCTTGATCTGACTATAGAGCTCGGGATAACGGTCCTTCAGGAACTGATAGAGCTGCGCCTGACTCGACATGAAGATGTAGTCCGGATATTCCTCCATGAACTTCAGCACCGTCGCGAAACTGCGCGCCACTTTCTCTTCCGTCTGGGCAACCGTCCACCACCAGGCCACGTCGATATGCGTATGCCCGATACAGGTGGCGATCACATCGTCCTTGCCGGCGAGATCCTCATACAGGGCTTTGGCCAAATACGCGCGCGCCTCCTCCACCGACTGATAGAAAGCCTCGCTGTAAGGTTCACGCAGATCCAGCAGGTTGACGCCTTCGTTCAGGACGTGTTCAAGCTCCCAGCGCGACGGGTTATCCTTCGCCATGCGGGGGAATGCCTGAAGCGGCACCTGGAGGTCGTAGTAGAGCCCCTCGATCGCAGGATCGATCTCGCACACATCCACCAGAAAGTTGAACTCCGTGTGGAGCGTCCCCGTATAGGCCTGTAGCCCCAGCTGGTAGGTCCGTCCTGGCTCGGCAGCCGCATCGAGGAGCACATAGCGGTGATTCATATCGATCCCCTGCCAGGGCTCACCGTCGACGAAGATTAGGAACTGCGGATTCTTCGCGTCGTCCCATTCATCGATCTGCGTGCGGATATGGAGCCAGAGCGGCCGGCCGTCGAAGGACTCCGGCACGGTCAGTTCGGTCTTGAACCAATAGTGCTCAGGGCCGTACCAATGCATCTTCGTACTGTCGAAGGGTTCGAAAGCGGTCTCATCCTCCTCAGCATCCGCCGGGCGGAGGAAATTACCTTTCTTATAGACCCAGGTATTGAGGATTTCGTTCTGCCTTACGCGAAGCTTCAGCAACTGATCGCAGATCACCTGTACACGTTTATCCAGATAATGCATAAACTCTCCTATTCTTCGGTCATGGCGTGGGCTTTGATATAGCTCACCAGCTCGTCCACGGTCGTGAAGGCGATGCCGGTCACGGTATCCGCCGCACCATAGTAGATAGCAATTCTGCCCGTCTCACTGTCGGCCAAAGTCGAGCAGGGAAAGATGACATTGGGGACATCGCCGACATTCTCGTAATATTCATGCGGTGCCAGAATATAGTTCCGGCAGCGGTATTTGACTTTCCAGGGTTCGTCCAGATCGAGGAGCGCCGCGCCCATCCGGTAGACGTAACCGTTACAGGTATTGATGACGCCATGGTAGATCAGGAGCCAGCCTTCATCCGTCTCGATCGGCACGGGGCCGGGTCCGATTTTCAGGCTCTGCCAGGCGGAGTAATCGCCCTTAACAGCACCCATCATGTAACGGTGGCGTCCCCAATCCTCGAGATTTTTGCTCCGGCTGATGAAGATATCGCCGAAGGGCGTATGGCCGGTGTCGCTGGGCCTGGTCATCAGCATATAATCGTCCCCGATTTTTCTGGGGAACATCACGCCGTTGCGGTTATAAGGCAAGACGGGATTCTCTAATTGGTGAAATGTTTTGAAGTCCGTGGTCCAGGCCATGCCGATGGTCGGTCCGTGGTAGCCGTTACACCAGGTCAGGTAGTAGCGGTCATCCATGTAGCTGAGTCTGGGGTCATACCGATATTCTCTTGTACTGATCTCGGGGTCCTCGTGGACCAGGTGGATAGGCTCGTCTTCGATCTGCCAGTCGATGCCGTTGGTGCTGAATCCGACGAACAGATCCATACTGATGGAGCGACTGTCACAGCGGAATACGCCGGCGAAGCCGTCCTCGTAGGGGATTACTGCGGAATTGAATACGGAATTGGATACCTTATTCCCATCACGACCGATGACGGGGTTGGCACTATAGCGCCAGAGCGGATCCTTATAGCCCTCCGGTTTATCCTCCCAGGGAATTTCTGGTAAAGCAGGGCCGATGATTCTGGTCATGATACGCTTCTCCTTCTAGGTTCGGTGATCGCTTGATAGTTTCAGATTTTAAATAAGGTGGAAGCAGCATGCTTCCACCTTAGCGTTAGAATAATGCTTACGCGAGGCTTATTTTACTAGTTTGCCAGGAATTCATCTACCTGAGACTGAGCTTCAGCGATGATATCATCGAAGCCTGCGGCGCGGAGTTCATCCATCATCTGAGGCACTGCAGTTTCCGGATTAACGGTACCTGTCAGGAGCTCACTCTTATAACGTTTAACGATTTCCT
>CAZJTS010000033.1:10137-14759 GCA_964548975.1 uncultured Fastidiosipila sp. | reverse complement strand
TGCCCGACAGAACACTTAAGTGTAAGGATTGTGGATCCGATTACGTTTTCACAGAAGGTGAACAGCAGTTCTACCAGGAAAAAGGTTTCGAAAACGATCCGGTCCGTTGCCCCGAGTGCCGCAAAGCACGTAAGGCACAGAGAAGAAACAACAACAATGGCAACAACTACAATCGTTACTAATCTCCTATAGATTTTTCGAAAAATGTAGAAATGGGACTCGCACACGCGGGTCCCTTTTTTCTTGCTTAGAGATGGCGGAGCACTTGAAGGCAAGTGCCTTCCGGTAATTGCTTAATCGCAGACTCCAGCCGCCCTTCCCTAAGCTGGTCACTTCGGGTCTCAACCAGATATTCATCATCAAAGGGCGTGTCCAGGAATCTGATGCCACCAAGATCATGGAGCAAAGCGGTCACCTCGCTGCGCTCCAGAGATTTCTTGATGCGCAGCACCGCTCGGACCAGATTATCGCCGAAGGGAATGATGCGTCCGGGCGTCAAGGGATGCCAGCACTGCGCACAGTGTTCGTTCCACGGGTTCAAGGCCACTTCAATAATGTCGCCGAGGACGGCACTCGCGGTAGGAAGTGATCCAGCGCCTCTGCCGTAAAGCATGATGTCGTCTACAGGATAGGCTTTGATCAGGACGGCATTGAAAACATCCTGTGCTGTCGCGACCGGGTGATTTTTCGGCAGTAAGGTCGGCGCGACTCTGAGTTCATACTTGGTGTTCTCGTCCGAATCTTTCGTCCTGAGACGCGCGACTAATTTCAACTCTGAATTCAGGAGCTGGGCGATCTTTGCGTCTTTCACTGTGATATTACGAATGCCGTGGAGGCGGATCAAATCCGGGTGAACCGCTTCACCGGTGATCATGGAGGTCAGAATGGCGAGCTTACGTCCGGTATCCATCCCGTCGACATCGTCCGCCGGATCACGTTCGGCATAGCCTCTGTCCTGGGCATCCGCGAGTACCGTCTGAAAATCCTTACCGTCCTCCCCTAGATGTGTGAGGACAAAATTACAGGTTCCGTTGAGAATGCCTGTAATCTCGAGTACGTCATTCGCGGCCAAAGCCTCACGGAGTGTAACCAGTAAGGGAATACCGCCCCCGACTGCCCCTTCGAAGAAATAATGAACGTGATTTTTGGCTGCCAATTCCAGCAGTTCCGCACCGTGCACCGCTACCAGTTCTTTATTGGAAGTCACGACGTGCTTGCCGGAGCTGAGGGCTTGTTTCGTGTATTCATAAGCCACACGGGTGCCGCCGATGGTCTCCACCACAATGTCGACTTCCGGGTCACCGAAAACCGTTTGTGGGTCGTGTACCACACGGTCCGCATAAGGGTCTCCGGGGAATTCTCTGATATCCAGGATATATTTGACATCCAGCTCGATGCCGCGATTACGCAGTATCGTATCGGCCTGTTCCCTACATAGTATCCCTACACCGGCGCCCACTACGCCATAACCCATGATTGCGATTTTTTTCATATATTGTCTCCGTTCAGGACTCAACTCTCATCATCGACTGACCAGAGTTCCACCCTTCGTACACCGGGCACCCTCGAGAGGTGACGCCGCAAAGCCACGCGGTCACCGTCAGTCAAGGACAGATCGACGCTGATCATGAGATCGACGAAGCCATGTCGGGGTAGACTCTGGGATATATTTAACAGCTTTGCGCCTTGTTCCGTCAAGTTAAGGATAATAGTAGCGAGTGCATCGGACTCCAGCATCAGAGAGGCAACAATCGTCACTGATTCGACACTGATAGGGTCCTGCCAAGCCTGGACAGAATCTCGATATTTGTAGAAAGCGGAACGGGACATCCCGACCTGCTTCACCGCGTCATTGACGGACGACACCAGACCGGTCTGTAAAAGGGCTTTAACCTGCATAACATTATTGAAGACCTCAGGCAATACATCTGTCTTGATCAACAGATACTCGCTGACAGGTTTATCAGATAATGGGCCTGTCCGATTGCCAACTTCCGCCATGCACTACTCCCCGTAAGATATGTCCGTCAGCGGTAGAATCAACTGTCCACAGCAGACGAACATGTAACTGTTTTGTAATATAACATCATGAGTAGGCAGGGTCAACAGTTTTCGCAAAAAACTCCTGTTTTCTGCGAAATCAGCTGTGAAATTTAAGATTTATCGATCATTACGTGTCCACTGACTAAGGAATAGTGCGTTCAAAGACGTTCACGAGTCGCGGAACTGTAACATTGTTACAGATATGTTTCTTCATCAATGTATTTAGCTAGAGCACGTAAAGCCTTGCCGCGGTGGCTAAGCCAGTTTTTCAGCTCCGGTTCAAGCTCGGCACTTGTTGAATCATATCCCGGCAGGTAAAAGATCGGATCATAGCCGAAACCATGATCTCCTCGACGCTCAGGGATAATAACACCTGCGAATTCTTCTTGGAAAATCACCGGCACCTCTTCCCGTGGTGGGAGCCAGGCCAATGCGCAGACGAATTTCGCCGTCCAATCTCTCTCGGGTATCGAACGCGCTCTGAGCTCCGACCAGATCAACTCGCTCTTCACTTGATAGTCGTCAGTTCCGCCGTAACGAGCAGAATAGATCCCGGGTGCACCGTCCAGCGCATCCACACACAGCCCGGAATCATCCGCCAGAATATAGTAATCCGGGTAGAGCTCATGATAGGCTAGGGCTTTCAGACGCGCATTACCTGCGAAACTGTCTGCTGTTTCTGCAACATCAAGCAGTGGACCCAGCTCTGAAGCAGCGCGAATTTCTAAATCAAAATACCTCAGCTCCGATCGAATCTCTTTGAGCTTATCCTTATTACCCGATGCTAATACACAAATCTCTTTCATACTCACCTCACCCAACCGGCAGGATACAGATTCTTGACTGTGCTGCCGTTTCTCTTACCCCAGCTTAATGGCCAATTTTCAACTGAAATAGCCATAAGCCCCTTACCGAGCGCTGTCTGTTCAGCGTCGGTCAATAGAATCGTTTGCCCGCTAAACAGCGCCTCGATCCGGGGATCACCTCGCTCCCAGACAAGCAGATTCTTTAGTTGATCCGTATTCAGTTCCAATAGAAACGAATGCGAAGGCTCAATGGTCAGGCCGCTACGCTCCTTGCGGAGCTTACCCACAAATGTACCGCTTTTTAGAACATGTACTCCATCCAGCACAGGTGTCTCTTCAGGCAGCAGGTAGAGGAAATCTCGATTCACTCTCAGCTGCGCAGGCTTGTAAGTAAAGTTTTGTAAATGTTCCTCAATAAAGCGGTCCAGAGCCAAACGAGCCTCGCTCGGCACAGCTTCAGGCTTTCTCAAGGTTTCAAACCGTAAACCCTGATCCTCCCCCGATCGTCTCAGAAGCACACAGAAGTGCCCTTCCCCCAGACCGTCCTGAGGCCAGATACGTACGGCTTTGGCCAAATCCGGGTGAATGTCATCCACAACTAAGCCCGGACGAAGCCCCCTGACAGAGGGCAAGTATGTCCTGGGATCCTCAATATGATAATCCGGTCGTCTGGCCAAAAATTCGGAGATCGCCATCTCATTCTCATAAAGATTGAACGTACAGGTAGAGTAGACCAGTCGCCCACCGGGGCGGGTCAGGTCCGCAGCGATGTCCAGTAACTCATCCTGTACAGGTCTGATGGAGCGAGGCCCATAGGTCGTCCAGCTTTCTATCGCTGACGGATCCCGGCGGAACATCCCTTCCCCTGAGCAGGGTGCATCCAGCTGAACAGCATCGAAATAGGCTCGCCACTCGGTGGGGAAATTTCTGACCGGATCGGCGTGAGTCACCACAGAGTTTCTTAGTCCCTGCTGCTCGAGGTTTCTTTGTAAGATACGCGCTCGGGCTTCACTGATGTCATTAGCTACGAGCACGCCCTGACCTTGGAGACGGGTGGCGGTCTGAGAGCTTTTGCCGCCGGGTGCGGCACAGAGGTCGAGCACGCGTTCTCCCGGCCGGGCAGCCAGTACTTCCGCAGGTAACATCGCTGAGGCTTCCTGAATGTATAAGAGCCCCAGGCGATAGGCGGTACTGAGCCCCGGCCGCGCATCCGCGGGCAGGTAGAAGCCGTCGTTAGACCAGGGAACCGGCCTCAGGAAATCGGCCGCCTCCCCCTCCGCTTCAGCGAGCCAGCCCGCGGCTTCTTCTGCAGAGATACGGTCCTTCTGCACACGCCAGGCACGTTGCCAGGGCAGATCGAAACCGTTTAAGAAGTCGGACCACTCCGCCGTCATGCCGGATCGCCGAAAGACATCTTCCATATTCTCCAGAAACACGTCAGGTAGTGTCATCTATGACTCCAGGAAACTGGCAATCTGAAAGGCCAGTCGTTTCAAGGTGAAATCCGAGAAGGGATCCGGGACTTCTGCCTCCGCCAACTGCTCAAGGAAGGTATCCGTCGACCCCAGGCGACAGAAGCTCTCATAATAACTTCTGGCAGATTTCTTCTTCTGACGATTCACATCCCATAATGCGAGTGCGGCATAATCCGGCAGCACGCGGATGAGACTTGCGAAAGGATTCTCCAGGAGATTTCTCGCACAATGTTCATCCGCCCAGAATTTCTCGTGTGTGTAGAGTTCGAGCCCATAACCCTCTCGCAGATGCTCCCAG
>CAZJTS010000033.1:0-10127 GCA_964548975.1 uncultured Fastidiosipila sp. | reverse complement strand
CGATACGATCCGTCATGGAGAGTTCTTCCTGGAAATACAAGGCTTCCTCAAATTCATACACCATCGCGGCCAGAAGTATGCCCCTGAGAATATGCTCGATTCTCTGTTTAGCATAGGCCAGACTGTCTTTACCGAAGACATGGGATAAATAAGGTAAGGTCATAAGCTCCATGCCTATACCTACGAATTTCAGGCTTTCTTGGGACATGGGGATGATCCCGATCACTTCAGGATTGGCCTGGCGCATCAGGAGATGGGAGTAGATTTCACCGGTTTTCTGCAGGAATTTGGCCGGGAACGTTGACGAAGGGTGATAGGTGCCGGAGAGTAAGGGAGAACGCACTTCGGTCAGGTAATTCACCTCCAGCGGCGCAGGCATCTTGCGGAAGTCCAGTCTCAGGTAGCCTTTCTGACCCAATTGGCCGAGGAAGCTGCGGTTCTGGCGGGGCAAAGACTGATCCACCGCACTTGTGATCCTCTGAAAGAACTCATCGGCACTTAAGGGTAATAGATAAAGCGGGCTGGCCGGAAAATTCTCCGGACTGAGGCCGCTTTCTTCCTGAGGCACGTAATCGTCTATGTAACGAAGTTCCCAGTCATCCTCGCTGAGGACCTTTTCATAATAATCTCTGAGATCAGGTCCGGCGCCGACCGGCATGACTTCGTTCAGGCCGGGTGAAGGCTTCACACTACCCGTCAGGTTCCCGGTTACTTGCCGCACATAATGCCGATGAATCGGCAGAAGATAACGCTTGATGCCATCACGGAGCTGTCGCAACTTCGCCTGATCATAGTCGAAGTGTTCCTGCTGTAGCCAGGCAAGTTTTCTGTAGGAGCCGAAGCCCAGTTGATCCGCCAGATCCAAACGCAGCCTGAAAAGATCGTCCAGGAGAATGTCGGGTTGGCGCAGGCTCTTGCCTTTGGCCAAAGCAGCCGGAATATTACGAAGTTGCGTGCGGATACTGCGCGAAAGCGTCTGCTCTTCCCTACGCTTATCCTGACCGCCGAGCTGCCCCAAAGTGTAATGCGCATTCAGCCTGAGCAAGAAACCCTTGCCCAGAAGCGCGCTCAGCTCATTGATCCAGGTCTTATCCAGAACATATGAGCTGATCTTGAGCACGGTTTTCTCGAGCAGGGGCCTCGCCTGCTCGGCTTTCTGGTATTCATCTTCATAGAATTCCTGGGATTCACCGACCTCGAGGCGGCGTACCTCAGCTAAGTGATAGGCATTCTGAAACTGCGCCCAGATCTCCCCTATCCTGTAGAGAGATTCTTCAGCGGTCTGAGGATTCCGGGCATGTTGTAATTCGCCGAAATAGCGTTTGATCTTCGTGCGCATCGCCAGCGGATCCCAGGGCTCATAACTGAGTTCTTCGAAGGCGGGTAGGCTCTGGTCCTGAGGCAACAAAGCGGAAGGTTTAAGCTCCGTATTCCGCTCCCGTCCGGCGAGTCGGCCGAGGACATGAATGCCCCTTATCGGCACCTGCCTGGCGAGATAATCCTCCCGAGTTCTGGAATTCTGCCGTTCGGCAAAAGGCTTCGACCCTAAGTCCTCATGGCTGCTCTGTCTGTCCGGACGGTTTTTCTTCATACTTACATGCGTTCTACCGTCTCAATGCCGAGCAGTCCGAGCGCGGTGCCCAGTACAGAAATAAAGGCAACGCAGAGCGCGAGGCGAGCATCTCTTTGTTCCGCCGGTGCCTGTAGAATCTGCATCTGATTATAGAAGCGGCTGAAGGCACGGCAGGCGGTCATGGTCTGGCGCGCAAAGATGGACGGTTCATAATTCTCACAGGCCTGCTCAAGGGCGATCTTTAGTAGATCCATCTCACGACACAACGTAAATTCGCTGTCCGAACCCAAGCCCTCTGTACTCAGCTGCTTCGCTTCGTCGAGCGTATGGCCGCTTCTTCTGATGATGCTGTGAGCCCGGGCGTAAGCGTACTGCATGTAAGGTGCGGAGTCGCCCTCGAAGTCCAGGATCTCATCCCACTTGAAAACAATATCCCTCTCCCTGCCCGAACGCAGGAAAGTATAACGCACAGCCGACAGGCCGATCGCCTCTGCCGTAGCGGAGATATCCGCTTCACTCATGGTTTCCGAACGATTCTCGTTATTAGCGACGATGATCTCCCGGGTTTTGGCCACCGCCTCATCCAGCAGATCCTCGAGGGTAATGACATCGCCGGTTCTGGTAGAGAACTTGCGATCGCCGGGGAATTTCACGAGGCCGAAGCCCACATGGATACAATCGTCCGCCCAGCTGTAGCCGGCTTTGGCCAAAACCCCGAACACCTGCTGAAAATGCAGACTCTGCGGGAGACCGACAACGTAGATATTACGGTCGAACGCATATTTCTGATAACGGTACTGTGCCGCTGCGAGGTCCCGGGTCGCATAGATGGTTGAGCCATCCGACTTGATGACCAGGCAGGGCGGCAGGTTCAGTTCTTCGAGCCTGACCACCTTGGCGCCTTCGCTGGTTTCGAGAAGGCCCTTTGCTTCCAGGTCCTCAATGACAGCCGGAATCTTATCCGAATAGAAGGATTCGCCGTCGTAGCTGTCGAATTCAACGTTCAGACGATCATAGATCCGGGAGAACTCTTTGAGACTGAGGTCTCTGAACTTCTGCCATAGAGCGAGTTCTTCAGGTGAACCGTCTTCCAATGCCTTGAATCGGCGCCGCGCTTCGTCATCGAGCTCCGGTTGGAGCTCCGCTTCCTTATGAAAGAGCACATAGATTCTCAGGAGCTCATCAATCGGCGATGCCTCGAGCGCTGCCTTATCGCCCCAACGTTCGTAAGCCACGATCAGCTTGCCGAACTGGGTGCCGTAGTCACCCAGATGATTCAGACGTTTAACGTTATAGCCCTGATGCGCATACATTCTGGCGAGCACATCACCCAGAATAGTGGTGAAGGCGTGACCCACATGGAAGGGCTTGGCAATATTCGGTGATGAATACTCTACAAGCACCGTCTTGCCTTCGCCCACCTTGCTCTCAGCAAAAGCATTCCCGGCCTGGAGCGCTTCCTTCACGAACGCCTGGCAGTAGCTGTGCCGATTAAGGAAGACATTCAGGTACGCCCCCTGACTGCGGATCTCAGCGATGAATTCCGGCAAGTCAGTCAATTTCTGTGCGAAATCTTCAGCAATTTTCTGAGGAGCCATGCGCAGTGTTTTTGCCAGACGGAAGCAGGGCATGGCATAATCGCCCATATCCTCCTGAGGTGGGGTCTCGAGATAACTCAGCACCTCCTCTTCTGTCAGGCTCAGCTCTCTGGCCAAAAACTCGGCCGTCAATGCACGATAATCCATTCGCTCAACTCCTTATATCTACAGAAAATTTTCTTCGCCTCGGATTCAACCAATGTGAGGCGCGAACAATAATTGTTTATAGGTAACAATCATAGCTTTAGAACGACGTTTTTACAACAAAACAGTAGAGATCAGGAGGTGGATTCGACGGAGTCTAGCCGGTCTTCACTCCCCCATGCTGTGGCTTTCGCAGTCTCACGCTTTACACTATAATAGGTTAAACGAATTTTGACCCATGACCACTTAGAGAAAGAGTAAGACCCACATGAAATGTCCCAAATGCGGCCTGGAAAACGACACGCGCAGCGTCTGTCTGAAATGCGGTAATTTCTTAAATAATAAAGTCACACAACGAGTCACTGACCCTGAAGTACTCAAGCAGATGAAAACGAAACGTCGCAAGGAATTGGGCGTAGGCTGTTTGAAGTCGTCCTTGCTCATGTTCCTGGTCTTTGTCGTGGGAACCGTGCTCATTATTTTGGCCGGACTCTTCCTCTTCCGTAATCAGGATATTCCGACTGAGGAGGAATTGGCCGAAGCGTCGCGCCAGTGGGCTTCACAGCAGGCAGAGCAAGAACAGGGGACTGTTACAGAACCGTAAAAACAAGCGGCAGATCCGAAACTCCGGAACTGCCGCTTTTCTTTATCTAAGCTAATTAGTTCTAGTCCACGAGCAGTTGCTCATAGAGGTCGACGTAGGCTTTGGCCGACTGATCCCAACTAAAGTCACTGGACATGCCGTTTCGGACCAGGATATCCCAGTTCTCCGGCTCGTCATTATAGAGGGCGATCGCGTCCTTCATTAAGAAGAGCATGTCATGCGCATTGATATTCGGGAAGCTATAGCCGTTCCCCTCACCTGTGGTATGGTCGAAAGCCTGTACTGTATCCTTCAAGCCACCTGTGGCACGGACAAAAGGCACGTTGCCGTAGCGCATGGCAATCATCTGCGACAAGCCGCAAGGCTCGAAGATCGAGGGCATCAGGAAGATATCGCCTGCCGCATAGAGCCTATGAGACATATCGTTGCTATACATAATCAGAGAACGCATATTGCCTCTATGCCGTCTCTCCGCCTGGCGGAGTTCATTCTCGTAATAGCCATCGCCGGTACCCAGAATGATCAGCTGTAAGTTTTCGGCCATCAGCTCATCCAACACGCGCAGTATCAGGTCCAGCCCCTTCTGATCCACCAGGCGTGAAACCATGGTAACTAAGGGGATTTCCGGATCGACGGTGAGATCCATCGCTTCCTGGAAGGCTTTCTTGTTCGCGGCCTTCCCGGCACGATAATCTTCCATTGTGTAATTCGTGTCGATTAGGGGATCCGTGGTCGGATTCCAGACATCGAGGTCAATGCCGTTCAGGATGCCATGGACTTTATACGAATAATTTCTGAGCACTGCGTCGAGACCTTCGCCATAGAAAGGTAGGAAGATCTCTTTCGCATAGGTAGGTGACACGGTCGTCACCATATCACTGTAGACAATGCCGGCCTTCATGAAATTCGGTACACCGTCTTTCAGGATTCCGTAATCGGTCATATAACGGGACGGCAGGTCCATCAGGTCTGCGATCTGGTGGATACCATGGACGCCCTGATACTTCAGATTATGGATGGTGTACACCGTTCTCATGTCGGTGAAGTAACCGTGTGGGTGGAAATGCGCATCGAGCAGGCAGGGGATCATGCCGGTCTGCCAGTCATGGCAATGGAGAATATCCGGATAGAAATTCATCGGCGAGCCCAACGCATCCAGCACGGCCCGCTGGAAGAAACTGAAACGCTCAATATCATAGCTGTATTCGGTATAGATGCTTTGGCTGTTGAAGTAGAATTCATTATCAATGAAATAATACTGAACACCGTCATGCATCATTGTGAATAGGCCGCTATACATGGAACGCCAGCCGATTTTGATCGTTGTCCAGCGGACAAAGGTCAGGTCTTTGATGTACTTTTCCTTGATCTGTCTATAGAGCGGCATCATCACTCTACAGTCGAGGCCGGCAGCAATCAGCTTAGCCGGCAGCACACCCACGACATCGGCCAAACCGCCGGTTTTCGCAAAGGGTGCGCATTCGGATGCGACCATCAGGATTTTCTTTTTGCTCATATTGTTGCCCCTTTCCCTATTACGACCGGGTAGTCTCCCTGCCCCATCAGCCGGGTCCCGGGTCTAATAACACAGTCCTTGTCGATGATGACGTTATTCAGCTCCACATTGTCGCCGATCTCGGTATCCTGATAAATAATCGAATTCTCAATGTGACAGCCCTTGCCGATCGAAACACCTCTGAACAGAACCGAGTTATGGACGTCACCGTAGATTCTGCAGCCGTCGGAAACCAGACAATTATTCACCGTCACATCCGCCTCAATATAGGCCGGCGCTTCATCCTTGACTTTCGTATACACAGGGTCTTCGCCCCAGAAGATCGCTTCAGCATTCTTCGGGTTCAGCATCGCCATCGACGCCGCAAAATACGACTGTATTGAATTGATTCTAAACGCAGGTGCCTTATACTCATAGCCTCTGATATTGAACATCTCACACTTTCTGAGGATCAGCTCCGTCGTCAGGTTAGAGACTCCGTGGGACACCGCATCGGCCAAAAGATCCGTCAGCAGCATACGGTCCAGAACGAGAACACCGAGTGAATTCCGGTTCGACACCGGCTTTTCCGGGTTACTGTAAACATCTTTTACTCTACCGCGGCGATCCACATCCAGGATAATATTGTTGCTGCCGTCCACAATACCGTCGCGGTTATACATGACGGTAATCTCCGCACCGGACTCCTCATGTTTAGCCACCACTTCCGAATAATCACAGGTGAAGACAACATTCGCCGAAGCGATAATCGCGTGGCGCTTCGTACTTCCCCTGATGAAGTCCAGGAGGCCTTTCAGGTCATCGGATTCGTTGTAATAATTCTCAGAAGTTAAGTACGGAGGTAGAATATGTAAGCCCTGATTCTTACGATCCAGATCCCAGGCACTGCCCGTACCGAGATGATCCATCAGTGACTTATATTTATTGAGCGTGGACACACCCACCAGATTGACCCCGGAATTAACCATATTCGAAAGGCCAAAGTCAATGATTCGGTAGCGCCCGGCGAAGGGCACGGCGGCCAAAGCCCGGGGACGGGAGAGCTCGCTCAAATGTACGCGCTTATCATCGGCCAGAATAATTCCTATTGCATCTACAAACATTGCTTGCCTCCCTATCTGATCTCGACGCTGGATTCTACTGCGTCATCTTCTTCACTGAGTCCTTCTATGACCTGCACCATACAGTTTCCGGGGATCTCGGCACCTTCTTTCAGCGTGATCCCTGAACTGATCACTGCAATATCTTCCGTACAGTAGCTGTTGAGATACACGTGCTCTTCAGGAGCAGGACCGCCTACCTTGGCGTTCTTTCCGATCACTGCCTCCATACCGATAATGGCTTTTTCCACCACCGCACCGGAACGGATAATCGCTCCCGGCATCAGGACCGAATCACGGACAATTGCGCCCTTCTCCACAATGACCGAGTGTGACAGCATCGAATGCTCCACCTCACCGAAAATCCTGCAGCCGTCGGTAAAGGCAGATCTTGCCACCTGGGATTCTTCAGAGATAAACGCCGCCGGTTTGACCGGGTTTCTTGAATAGATACGCCAGCCTGCATCATGGAGATCGATCTCTTCAGGCGTATCCAGCAGATCCATATTCGCCTGCCAGAGTGAGGAGATCGTTCCTACATCCTTCCAATAGTCGTTGAAGCGGTAAGCGAAAAGTTTTTTGCCTTCATCCAAGTACTTAGGGATGATGTTATGGCCAAAGTCGTGCTTCGATTCCGGATTATTCTCATCTTCGATCAGCGCCTGTCTCAAGGTCGGCCAGGTAAAGATGTAGATACCCATGGACGCCAGATTCGATTCCGGCTCTGCGGGCTTCTCAGCAAATTTGGTAATTCGGTCACCGTCATCTACACTCATGAGGCCGAATCGAGACGCCTCTTCCCAGGGCACCTCCAGTACCGCGATCGTACATTCAGCGTCATGCGTAATATGCGTTCTCAGCATATCCGTATAATTCATCTTATAAATGTGATCCCCCGAAAGTACAACAACATAGGTAGGATCGAAATTATCGATGAAACCGATGTTCTGGTAGATCGCATTGGCCGTATTCTTATACCAATCACTACCTTCGTTGTGCTGATAGGGCGGCAAGATGAATGCCCCGCCATTCGTCCTGTCCAGATCCCAGGGGTGTCCGTTACTGATGTAAGTATTAAGTGCCAAGGGTTCGTATTGTGTCAGCACACCTACCGTGTCGATCCCGGAATTGGTACAGTTACTCAAAGTAAAATCAATTATCCGATATCTCGACCCGAAGGGAACCGCAGGTTTTGCCATTAGGTTCGTGAGTGAACCGAGTCTTGAGCCTTGCCCTCCAGCAAGAATCATTGCGATCAGATCTTTCTTTGCCATTTCATGCCTCCCAACTTTCTCTTATCTCTATAGCTAATTCTATTTATTTTACTTCTCCGGCGGTGTCCAGTCTTCCGGTATCGCCTGTTCAGGATCAGGCCAGGCTTGAGCAGGCGGCTCAGTTGTATCTGCCTCACTGAGCTGGAGTATCAGACCGGCCAAAGGCGGCAGATTCAGCCTGAGTGATTGCGGATAGCCGTAATTACTGATGTCTCTCGACTTAATCTTCGCTCCGCTCCCGGAAGGACCTACCCCCTCGGGCTGCTTAGGCGGATTCTCCGGATCCCATGAATATAGCTTATCACCGAACCTCAGGTTACTCTCTTCTATCTTAACCTTTCCCGACTCGATGAGCACAGGATATGAGGATCCTCCCCATTTTTTATCATCCGAATTCATAAGAATTTCGTAGGTGCCTCTCGCAGGCGCAGGGAACTTATAATTGTCCAAAGGCGCCGGTGTCATATTCAGGATAAAGAGTAAGTGATTACCCGACCGGTCCTTGCGGGCCCAACTGTAGACACTGTTCGATGCATCATCCGCATTGAGCCAGTTAAAGCCTTCCCAAGTCGTGTCATCCTCCCAGAACGCAGGGATCGTTAAATACAGGTGATTCAGCGTCTTCACGTACGCCTGCAGTTTGTGATGCATTTCATAGTCCAAAAGGAACCATTCAAGCTGTTCATAGAATCGCCATTCAATGAATTGGCCGAATTCCGAGCCCATAAAGTTGAGCTTGCCTCCCGGGTGCCCCATCTGATAGAGAAAGAGTTCTCTGACCGAAGCAAATTTACGCCAGAAATCTCCGGGCATGCGAGTCATCAGGGAGCCTTTCCCATGGACAACTTCATCATGCGAAAGGGCCAGGAGAAAACGCTCGTGGAAGTTATACAGCATCGAGAACGTAATCTCATTGTGATGATGTTTACGCCAGAGATAGTCCAGGCTGAAATAGTCCAAAGTGTCATGCATCCAGCCCATATCCCACTTCATATCGAAGCCCATGCCACCTTCTTCAGGTTCGTGGGTGACTTTGGGCCAGGCGGTAGATTCTTCAGCGATCATCACGACGCCGGGGAATTCCTGATGAACCATCTGATTTAGGTTACGCAGGAAGTTCACTGCTTCATAGTTTTCAGTCCCGCCATCGTGATTGGGGAGATACTCCGTTCGTTCATAGTTTCTGTAAATCATCGACGACACAGCATCGACTCTCAACCCATCAATGTGGAATTCATTCAGCCAATAATGGGCACTCGAAGTAAGGAATGATCTGACCTCTGCTTTGCTGAAATCGAAAACCAATGTGCCCCAGCCCTGATGTTCTCCAAGCCTAGTATCCGCATATTCGTAGCAGGCTTGCCCGTCAAAATACGCCAAACCGAAAGCATCACGGGGGAAGTGTGCCGGAACCCAGTCCAAAATCACGCCAATGCCCTTCTGGTGCATGTGATTGACGAAAAACTGAAAGCCTTCCTTGTCACCGTGTCGGGCCGTGGGTGAAAAATAGCCCGTCACCTGATAACCCCAAGAACCATCGAAGGGGTACTCTGTGATGGGCATGAGTTCGATGTGGTTATACCCCATCTCAACTACATAGTCAGCGAGGAGTATGGCGAGTTCTTCATAGGAGTAGTGGCTGCCGTCCTCTTTGCGCCGCCAGGACGACAAATGGACTTCATAGATATTGATCGGTGAGGAGCTGTAGTCAGTTTCTGAGCGTTTGTCTAAGAACTCCTGATCACCCCAGGAAAATGCCTTATCCACATAGAGCACCGACGCATCATTTGGCCGAAGCTCAGTTTTGCGCGCATAGGGATCTGCCTTGAAACGTCCCTGACCATCCTGGCCTTCGATGTAATACTTATAACACTGACCTTCCAGTGCTTCACTGACCTGACCTTCCCACACCCCGGTGGATCCGACCTGAGCCAGAGGAGAGTCGTGCGAACGCCATTCATTGAAGTCGCCGGTGACAGAAACATAGCGGGCATTAGGTGCCCACACAGCAAAGCGGAATCCCTTTTGCCCGTCTTCCGGAACCGGATGGGAACCCAGTAATTTATAAGCCATGTAGTTCTCGCCTACATTGAATAAATAATACGCATCTTCCATGATTCGGCTCCTAAACTTGATATGAACATTATACCGAATTAGTGAGAATTAAACATGAATTCTTGTTTCTTTTTCTGCCGGCTTAGTTATTTCCACAATGTAAATACGGTTTTCACAATTGTTTAGATTTCACTTGGCTTTAAGCTGTCCTCTGTTCATAGACACTATAGTTCATATAAACAACGAATAACTCTATCCCGTAT
>CAZJTS010000032.1:0-14834 GCA_964548975.1 uncultured Fastidiosipila sp. | reverse complement strand
CGCGCTCCGCTGAGGATTTGCCGGCCAAAGCCTGGGCCGCGACCGGCACCCGGGGCGAGCGGGCACCCAATATCATCAATTCCATCTATCTACAGCCCGAAGAGCTTGAGCAGCACAATATCAAGCTGAAGGCTAAATACGACCAAATGCGCCGCGAGGATGTCCTCTATGAGACTTCGCGTGTGGATGATGCGGACGTCGTGGTTGTGGCCTACGGGACAACTTCCCGAATCGCCTCCAGTGCGATCGACCAGCTGCGGCGTGACGGCGTGAAAGCCGGCTTGATGCGGCCGATTACGCTCTTTCCTTTCCCGGACGAAGCCTTCAGGCAGCTCCCCGAAACGGTGAAGCAGATCCTGGTCGTCGAGATGAGCATGGGCCAGATGATCGACGATGTCCGGATTGCCAATGAGGGCCGCTTGCCCATCGAATTCCTCGGTCGGGCAGGGGGCATGATTCCCACACCGGCTGAAATTGTGGCCAAAGTCCAAGATATGACAGGAGCAGCTTATGCAGACCGTGTTTGAACGCACCTCCGGCTTGACGGAGAAAGAAACCCATTATTGCCCGGGCTGTACGCACGGCATCATCCACCGACTCATCGGCGAAGTGCTGGTCGAACTGGATGTGCTGGGCGAGGCCATCGGCGTTGCTCCGGTCGGCTGCGCAGTTCTCGCCTATGAATACTTCAATTGCGACATGCATGAAGCCGCCCATGGCCGCGCGCCGGCGGTGGCCACCGGGATCAAGCGGAGCCTGCCGGATCGGGTGGTGTTCACTTACCAAGGGGACGGCGACCTTGCCTCGATCGGCACGGCCGAGATCGTCCACGCCGCGCACCGCAGCGAGAATTTCACCACCATTTTCGTCAACAACGCGATCTACGGCATGACCGGCGGCCAGATGGCCCCGACCACGCTGGTCAATCAGCGAACGACGACTTCACCTTCGGGCAGAGACCCGGCGACGTCCGGTTTTCCCTTGAAAGTGTCAGAGATGCTCGCGCAGGTACCGGGCGCGGTCTACATTGAGCGCGTGTCCGTGACCAGTCCCAAGCAGATCCGCAATGCCAAAAAAGCCATCCGCCGCGCTTTCGAAATCCAGCTCGCCGGCGGCGGCTTCACTATGGTGGAAGTACTGTCCACCTGCCCCACCGGCTGGGGCCTCGATCCCGTCACCTCCCTGAAATGGCTGGACGAAAACATGGCGCCGTACTACCCGCTGGGAAATTACCGCGACCTGCCTGAAGGGACAGCGGATGAGCTTTAGTGAACGCTGCCTATTCGCCGGCTTCGGCGGTCAGGGCATCATGCTGATGGGCCAGCTCGTCGCCCAGGCAGGCCTGCTCGAAGGGCGCGAAGTCTCCTGGCTTCCGTCTTACGGCCCCGAAATGCGCGGCGGCACCGCCAATTGCTCGGTCTACCTCGCTGATAGCCCCATCGCTTCGCCGGTGATCGCCCGCAATGCCACCGCCCTGATCGTCATGAACGCGCCTTCACTCGAGAAGTTCCAGGAGGATCTCGAGCCGGGCGGCACTTTACTGCTGAATAGTTCTTTGGCCGAGGCAGCCGGCGTCCGCGAGGACGTCGATGTCCTCAGCGTCCCCTGCACGGAGATCGCCGTCGACCTTGGCCTGGCCAAAGTCGCGAACCTCGTCATGCTGGGCGCATTCGTTCGGGCAACGGGCTGCGTGACGGAAGCGAGCCTGCTGGAAGCGATCGAGCTTCGCATCGGTGCTGGCAAAGCTGATCTGCTGGAGATCAATAAGCGGGCGTTTGCGGAAGGGCTGGCGATTGCTAAGTGATATGTCATCTATAAACTTTTTCTCCTAAGGTCTTGTTTGTGTATATTTCTGCTATATTGAAGGCGGAATTCATTCTGTGAGAACAATCTCACACGGGTCTTCTTAATGATCCTGAACTTTACTATGGAGAAAATTACATATGTTGGGTGACCTTTTTAAGAACAAGTCTATTCCTGCCCTGAGATCCGGCTTAGCATTTTGCTTGGCTTTCCTGATCATCTTTACCGGCGCTTGCTCAGATACTGCTAGAGAAGCTGAAGAAAACGCAGACATCAATCCGGTAGCGCAGCTCGATGCGGCCACCCAACCTTCCGAGACTGAATCTCAACTGGTCAGCGAAGCTGAAGAGACGGTGAAAGATGCGGAAGTCATTACAACGACGTCAGCTACAACGGAGGTTGTATCGACCGACCCGACCACCACTGTCATGACGGCTGCTCCCACTACGACTGCAACGACTGTACCGACAACAACTGTACCACCTACAACAACACCGACTACGGCAGCTCCCACGAGGTTGTGGTTAGGGAAGGGCAGGTCGCCGCTTTCGTTTCGCAGGGCCAGTTGGCGGACATTCTGGATCCCGGCACGCATACCCTGAACACGAATAATCTTCCGGTGCTGTCGACGCTCAAGGCAATTCCCTTCCTCTTCACGTCACCGATCATCGCGGATGTGTACTTTATCAGCACCCGCCAGTTCGTGGAGAACAAGTGGGCGACGAAGGGGCCGGTCATCAAGCGTGACAGTGAGTTCGACATGGTGCGGGTGCGGAGTTTCGGCAAGTTCGCTTTCCGCGTGACGAACCCCATGGCCTTTATGTCTGAATTCTTCGGCTCGAAGAATCTGGTGCTGACCTACGATATCATCGCGTATCTCTCCTCCATGATCACCGAATCCTTCGCCGTGACAGTGGCTGATGCGAAGCTGCCTGTTCTCGATATTGCGACGGACCTCCGGAAGATCAGCGACCTTGTCCTCAAGCATGCGAATGAGCGGGCGGAAGTTTTCGGCGTCGAAATTACCCAGGTGATCGTCGAGAGCGTCTCCCTGCCGGATGAAGTCGAGCGCTTGATCGATGAACAAAGCGGCATTGGCATGGCCAAAAGAGATATGGAAACCTTCAGCCAATACCAGAGTATCCGCGCGATGCGCGATGCTGCACAGCAGAAGGGCGGCCTCGCCGGTCTCGGCGCAGGATTAGGCCTCGGTAATATGATGGCGAAGAACCTTGCCCCTCAGCCTGAGGCACCCGCACCTCCCGCACCCGCCGCACCTGCCGCGCCTGTCGAGAACAAATACGAAAAACTCAAAGAACTCAAAGCTCTGATGGATGACGGCATTCTTACCGAAGCAGAATTCACCGCCGAAAAACAGAAGATCCTGAACGCCTGATTTCCCTCCGGGGGAACCATTGTTTCGGCCCACCGACCGCACAAAGTGTATACATAACGTAAGCTAATCCGCAGAGGTAATGCCCCTGCTTACTAGCTCATATCTAATTATGAGGTACACATTATGAAGAACACACGAGTTTACAAGATGCCCTTCTCGGACATCTATCCGCTCTATATCCAGAAGGTCGAGCGCAAAGGGCGCACTCAGGCGGAGCTTGATGAAGTCATCTTCTGGCTCACCGGCCACGACGCCGACAGCCTCGCCGAGGTCATCGAGAACAAGACCGATCTGGAAACCTTCTTTAACGAAGCTCCGCAAATGAACCCCAACGCCCACCTAATCACCGGCGTGATCTGCGGCTACAGGGTCGAGGAGATCGATGATCCCCTGATGCAACGCGTGCGCCAGATGGACAAGATCGTTGACGAACTGGCCAAAGGCAAGAAAATGGAAAAAATCCTACGCAGCTGAACACCCCACCCGGAGGTACCCACATGAAAACTCGTATCGAACACAAAGACAAATTCACTATCGCCGGCCTTAGAAGGAACGGCATCGCCCCCTCGGCATGTCCTGATGTTTGGGACGAACTATACGCCGCTCACGACCACAAAACCCTCAAAGCCCTCGGCAACGGCCAAAGCTACGGTACCTGCGCTGACATGCAAGACGAGGATCACTTCGACTACATGGCAGGCTATGATGTGACGGACTCCGAGAAGGCCCGCGCTCTCGGCTTAGACATTTTAGAAGTGCCGGCCCATGAGTACGCAGTCGCGAAGCTTAAGGGACCAGTCCCTCAGTGCATCCACGCCGGCTGGGCCTATATGATGGGCGAATATTTCCCAGAGCAGGGCTTCACCCACGCCGGAACACCCGACCTGGAGGTCTACGGTGAAGGCGATATCCACTCGCCGGACTACGAGATGGAGCTCTGGATCCCGATTAAGCGGATCTGATTGGCTGACGACGGCTTTGGCCAAAGCCAAGCACAACAAGGAGACCTACAAATGAAGAACACCAAAGTCAAGGTAGTAGAGCGGCCTGAACGCCGTTTGATCGTGAAATGGAGCAAGAGCGCCGGCAACTACTTCGAGTACGTCGACGAAATCGGCTGCGGCGAAAGTAACAATTCCACCGCCTGGGACGAATTGCTGAAAATCGAAGGCGCATTGGCTGAACCCGTCGGTGTGTGGGTGCCTGAGCACCTCAGACCCGAAGGCACAGGAGAGTATGCCCACGGGATTGAAGTGCCGGTCGACTATACTGGCGTGATACCTGAGGGCTTTGATGTCATCGATCTGGAACCCACTACTTATCTACAGTTCCAGGGGGCGCCTTATCCTGAGGAGGATATCCAAGCCGCCATCAGTGCGTGCGTGAAAGAAATCGCTGCCTTCGACCCTGAAGAAATGGGCTACCGCTACACAAGCTTCAATGCCCCGAGAATGCAACTTGCCCCTGAGGGTCAGCGCGGCTATGTGGAGTTGCTTCTGGTGGAGAAGATTGACTAAGAAGTAGAAACTCCAGCGCAAATTCGGCAGATGTGGAATTCAATTCCGTTTCTGCCGGTTGTTCAACTGAAAAGTATCGGCTATAATGGAATTGAATTCCGAAATAGCCGATTTTTTTTAGGAGGTTCATCATGTATATTACTAGAACGATTGAAACAACACTTACGAAGATGGTGAAATCCTTTAAGGTTGTTTTACTGACGGGAAGTCGACAAGTTGGGAAATCAACTACTTTATCGTATTTGTTTGACGATGACTACGAATATGTAACCTTGGATAATCTAATTGAGCGTGAACTCGCACAGCGGGATCCTAAAGCATTCTTCCTAAATCATCCTGGATCAATAATTATTGATGAGTGTCAGTATGCCCCCGGATTGTTTCAGGAGATTAAGTACCGTGTAGATCAATCAGATTCTTATGGTCAATACATTCTAACCGGTTCACAAACTTTTTCATTGATGGCCGGCATCACCGAAAGCCTGGCAGGCCGCGTAGGAATTCTACACATGAGCGGGCTTTCTCTACGAGAAATCCGTGAAGAAACTACATCGCTGCCCTTTGTTCCGACAACAGAATTCTTGGACGCCGCTCGCCCGGGCCCGGTCGGCCTGGATCTCTGGGAGAAAATCCATAGAGGGAGTCTGCCTGAGCTCTACAAGAATCCAGATTTGGACCATCAGCTCTACTATGCGTCCTACTTAAGTACTTACCTGGAGCGCGATGTCCGCTTGATCACCAACGTCCGGGATCTGGGGCTCTTTTCGAGGTTCATCAACATCCTGGCGGCTCGCGTTTCGAGCCTGCTCAATTATAACGAGATCGCCAGAGACATTGGCGTGGATAGCAAAACTGTCAAGTCCTGGATTGCTATTCTGGAGGCTTCCGGGGTGATTGTGCTCTTGCAGCCGTTTTCTAACAACCATTTGACTCGTGTTGTGAAGACACCGGTGCTTTACTTTATGGACACCGGCCTGCTGGCGCATCTCTTGCGCTGGACGACTGCCGAAACCATGATGAACGGTGCCATGTCCGGGCAGATCCTCGAGAATTTCGCGGTTAGTGAGGTGATTAAGTCCTTCTATAATGCCGGCATCACGAAGCCGCCGATCTACTTCTACCGCGACCGTGACCAACGTGAGATTGACCTGATCATCGAGTCCTCCGGTGTCCTTTATCCTGTTGAAATTAAGCAGTCCATGGCGCCGAACCCCGGCATGGCCAAGCACTTAGGCTTACTGTCCAAAGCCAAGGGCTACGAAATCGGCCTCCCGCTCATCCTGAGCCAGGTAGAGAAAAAACGCTACATCGCTCAGGATTTGCTGGCATTCCCGGTCGGGGCGATATAGGCCCCTCAACGATAAGTCGGCAGCATGTCCCCGTGGGCCTCGATCATGGCGTCGCAGAGCTTCACGATATCATCGAGCGACAGTTCCGCGGCTGTGTGCGGATCCATCATGACCGCGTGGTAGATGTCCTCCAGTTTCCGAGACCGATGTGCCTCAATGGTCAAGAGTTGCGGCATGATATTGCTGATATTCATCGCGGCCAAATGCGTCGGCAAGGGCCCCACATAAGCCGGCAAGATCCCTCTGCCATCAACAATACACGGCACTTCAACGCAGGCTTCTGCCGGAAGATTGGGGATCAGCCCATTATTCAGGACGTTTCCACCGATCGTGTAGGTTTTATTCTGCGTGATCGCCTCGATCATGTAGGAAGCGTATTCCTCGGAGCGTTTGTGCTCCTTTTGCTCCCCGTGAAGCAGGGCTTCTGACAGGCTCGCCCACTGCTCAATCTGAACTTCGCAGCGGCGCAAATATTCATCCAAAGGAATCTGAAATCGCTCGATGAGCTCGGGGTACCTCGACTTGATGAAGTAGGGGTTGTACTCCGCGTTGTGCTCGCTCGACTCGGTGCAGTAGTAGCCCAGCTTATTGATGTACTCGAATCGCACGGCGTCGTTGTGAGGGCCTTCGGCGTTTTTGGCCAAAGCCCGGCGCCTGATCTCAGGATAAAGATCATTGCCGTCCCGATCGCGCAGCTCCAACAGCCACGCCATGTGATTGATCCCGGCAATCAGATCCACGCGCCCCTCGATCTTGTCCTCCATGCCGGCATGCTCGAGGAGCTCCCGTGAACAAGTCTGCACGCTATGGCAGAGCCCGACCGTCTGCACCGGCCAAAACCGTTGCATATAGCCGGTCAAAATCGCCATCGGATTCACGTAGTTGATGAAGAGGGCATCGGGCGCACACTCGACGACATCCGCCATAATTTCATCCAGAACAGGCAAAGTTCTGAGCGCGCGGAAGATCCCGCCGACACCCAGCGTGTCGGCAATCGTCTGGCGCAGACCAAACCGCTTGGGCACTTCAAAATCAATGACCGTCGAAGGCTTATACCCGCCCACCTGGATCGCGAGCACGATGAAATTCGCATCGCGGACGGCGTCCTTGCGTTCTTCCGGCCCGCAATAGGTTTTGATTGTTGCTCTGCCGGCATTCTGGGATTCGTTAATGTTCGAGATGATGGTCGCCGATTCCTGCAGGCGCTTCTCGTTCAGATCGTAAAGTGCGATTTCGCAAGTCGAAATTGATTCTGAGAGTAGAATGTCTCCTAAGACATTCTTGGCGAAGACTGTACTGCCGGCGCCGATCATGGTAATTTTGAGCATGTGGTTCTCCTTAGCTGGATAGAGTGGTCATAGCAGAAGGAAGCTGACTTCCGACTCTCTAACGATTATTTCTTACTTTAGTTCTCCAGTCAAAGGTTACTTTTACCCAAACTCAATAACACTTCACCACCACCGTAAACGAATTCCTCACATTGTCGGTATTCAATTCCTCATCAAGCTCTCGCATGACTCGCTCAAGATCCCAGAGCCGGTACGCTCGGTCAAACGTCCAGGTGTGCTCTTTGATGATCGGCTCGAGTCGGTTATAGACTTTCTGCAAGTCCTCCGTCACTTCAACCGGTTCGAAGCCCGGGTGTTCTGTTCTCGCCCAGAAAGAATACACATCCTGGCGATCGCTGAGATAGGCCTCACCGTTGTCTAAGCGCAATACATCGTAGATCGACGGCAACGTTCCTGAGAGATAGTAGATGCCTTCGTCTTCGTTCATGAAGAGAAGCATTTCATCGCCGTAATCGAAGAGAGGATAGCCATCGACCGTCAGTTTCGATGAGCCATCTTGCCGGATTTTGATCCTGACCGGCGCCAAACCTCTGTAGAGCTCGATGATATCTGCGTCGTAGTAGGTGGCGGGGACGGGGTACTCGTCGCTTTGCTGGCGTTCCCCGAGCCAGTTCACGATCTTAACCAGAGCGACCACATCGGCCTTTTCATAGGCTTCCCGGAAAGTAGGCGCCGTCGCATATGAAACTAGGAGGTTTTCCTCATTCATGACCCTGACTTTGGGCCGGACTATGCCGTCGATCGGGTTGGCGCCGACGATCGAGCTCACGGTTTTCACAAGCTCATTCAGAGGCAGCTCTTCGCTGATGAGCTGGTAGTCGATGCCGTCGTAGACGAATTCGGCGTAGTAGAGCTTGTCGTCGGCTTTTTGGCCAAAACGGACGGCAGCGCCCTCGACCATGGAGAACCTGAGGGCATGAGGTTCGGTGAACTCGACGTCCGTCAGATGGCCGAGCCGGGAGGCGAGGAGTTTGAGTGAACGCATACCGGACTTATAGGTCAGCTGGTATTCGTCGGAGACGAGTTCGCCCTCGAGGGTGCGGACGAGTGACATGCGCTGCGATAAAGGGTCAGCGCTGAGGTCTTCGGGGAGGTAGGGGGGTGTCAGGCTTTTACGAAAGTAGTCTTCGATGGCGTCGCCCTTGAGTCTTTCGAAGGTGTATTCGCTGGGGGAGCTCGGCCAGTGAGGCATGGTTTCGTTGAAACCTTCGATGTCGTTCAGATGAATGTGGCTTAGGTCCATCTCGGGGTCAACAAGTTCTGGCTGATCGTAAAGATCAGTTACGTCGACTTCAACCGGGCGCTCCTCGGTGACGGTGGTGGGAGGTTCTGTGATGCTTTGGCCTGTTTGGGCGGGGGGGACGGCATCGGTCGGCGGTAGCTGGCGGTCTGCGACCAGACGCCATAGCAAAGTCCCGACGACAACTACTCCTAGAGCGGCAGCGAGCGCCGGTAAAATCCGAAGGATAGGCCTGGGCTGCCGCGGAGACTGAAATTCTGCGGCCATCTGATCGGATTCCAGAAGCAGGTCGTCGCTGATGTCGGTGAGTGCGGTGAACAATGTTTTTTTCATGGGGTGAAGCCCTCCTGTTCGAGTGTGGTTTTGAGTTTCTTTCGTAGGCGGAAGAGGCGTTGGGCCAGTTGGCGATCGGTGGCGCCGGTGGTGGAGGCGATGGTGCTGAGGGATTCGGCATACCAGTAGCGGCGAATGAAGATGAAGCGGTCCTCACGGGTGAGGGTGCGAAGCCAGCGGTCGATGGCGGTCGTGAGTTCTCCGGCGAGGAGATCCTGTTCTGTGTTTTGGCCGGAGGGGAGGACGTCTTCGAGTTCGTGAAAGATGAGATTCAGCTTGCGGTTACGTTTCTGTGCATGTTCGTAGTCGATGCGGTTGAGGGAGAGGTTGCGCGTGACTTTGGCCAGCCAGGCCTTGAAGTCCGCGGGGCGTTCCGGGGGAATAGCGTCCCAGGCTCTTTGCCAGGTGTCGTTGACGCATTCTTCGGCGTCCTCGTGGCTAGAGAGGATGTTCAGAGCGACGCGGTAGCAGTAGCCGCCGTAGCGGGCGGCCGTCCGGGCGAGCGCGTTCTCGTCTCGTCGGAAGAATCCGTCGAGCAATGCCTGATCGTCCATGGTTTGACCTCCTCATTTATATAGACAGTAAACGCCGGGGGATATTGCGCGGCTCGGTAATAGTTTACAATTTAGCGAAGGGCAGTTGCTATACTCGGAATATATAAGGAGGCCGAAATATGGAACAGAATGCGAAGGCTGTGCGGGAGATCTGGAGTCAGAGCGATGCGCTGCGGATGGGCATGGGCTGGACCGAGGAGGACCTCGAGAAGCCGAATGTCCTGATCGAGGATGTGTACGGGGATTCGCATCCGGGGAGTGTCCACCTGGATCGACTGGCCCGGGAGGTGACTTACGGGGTGCTCGAGAGTGGCGGGCGGCCGTCCGGGTTTCATGTCACGGATCTCTGTGACGGGATCGCTCAGGGGCATGACGGGATGAACTACATTCTGCTGTCCCGGCAGGTGATTGCGGATATGGTGGAGGTCCACGGCAACGTGCAGCCCTGGGATGGGCTGGTGCTGATCTCGTCTTGCGACAAGTCGGTGCCGGCGCACCTGATCGCGGCGGCGCGTTTGGATCTACCGACGATTGTTGTGCCCGGCGGAACGATGCGCCCGGGGCCGTTTATGAGTGACTCGGGGCGGGCCGGCGAGATTTCGCTTCAATATAAACAGGGCAAAATCGATGATTTCCAAGTGATGCAATATAAGAAGACGGGCTGTCCCTCGTGCGGGGCCTGTCAGTTCCTGGGCACGGCGAATACGATGCAGGCGATGGCCGAAGCGTTGGGTTTGGCGCTGCCGGGCAGTGCTTTGGCCAGCTCTACCATGATCGATATTCTGCAGGGCGCCAGGCAGGCCGGCCAAAACGTACTGCAGCTGAAAGCGGCGGGCATCACGGCGGACGACATCCTGACGGCGGAGGCGTTCGAGAATGCGATCATCGTGCATGCGGCGATCGGGGGTTCGACCAATGCCATGATTCATTTGCCGGCGATCGCCGAGGCGAGGGGCCTGAAGCTCGATGTCCGGAAGTTCGACGAGCTGAATCGCGTGGTGCCGCACCTTTGCGATATTGCGCCGAGCGGGCGCTATCCGGCGGAGACTCTGTGGCTGGCGGGCGGGATCCCGGCCGTGCAGGAACAGCTGAAGGATTTCCTCCATCTCGATGTATTGACCGTGACCGGACGGACCCTGGGCGAGAATCTGGAGATGATGAAGGCCGGCGGTTTCTACGAGCGCAATCTCGGCTATCTGGCGAATTACGGCCTGACTCAGGACGACATTATCATGCCGCGGGAGCACTGTGCTTTTGGCTCCGTTGCTGTGCTGGAGGGCAATCTCGCGCCGGAGGGAGCGGTGATCAAGTACTCGGCTGTCCGTGAGGACATGATGCAGCATGAGGGGCCGGCGCGGGTCTTCGATTCCGAGGAGGCGTGTCAGGCGGCGGTGGTAGCAGACGACATCAACCCGGGCGATGTGATGGTCATCCGCTATGAGGGGCCGCGCGGTTCGGGCATGCCCGAGATGTTCATGACCACGGAAGCAATCATGAACAATCCCCGGCTTAATACGTCCACCGTCCTCATTACCGACGGGCGCTACTCCGGCGCGACGAAGGGGCCCTGTGTCGGGCATGTGTCGCCCGAGGCGGCGGCCGGCGGGCCGATCGCACTGCTTGAGGAGGGTGACCTGATCCGCCTCGATATCCCGGCGCGCAGTTTGCAGATTGTGGGGATTACGGGGGAGGCGCGTGAAGCGGCTGAGGTCAGTGAAGTATTGGCCGAACGTCGTTCCCACTGGCAGGCGCCGGAACTCTCAGGTCGCCGCGGCATTTTCAAACGTTACACAGAAACCGCCACATCAGGCATGAACGGGGCGTACATGCCCTAGGAGGTTCAGATGAGCAAGATTATTACACCGGCAATCACGGCTTTGGCCAAAGATGGGCTGATCGATTACGCAGGCAATGAAGCGATCATCGACCACCTGGTCAAGGGCGGCGTGGACGGCATCCTCGTGCTGGGGAGCACGGGCGAATTCACGACCATGAGCTATGAGGAGAAGTGGGACCTACTGTCGTTCTATGCTGTTTATGTTCGCACCCATGCTGCGCTTCTGGAAAAGCAGTTTCGCTTGCCCACGGAGCTTTATGCGGGCGTGAACTGCCCGGATATTCACGACACCATTCGTTTGGCGAACGAGGCACATGCGATCGGGTATAACGGGGTGCTCGATGTCGGGCCTTATTACTTTGGCATGGACGAGGAAACGATTTTTGCGTATTACGACCGGATGCTGCAGGAGGTGGCGGGGCCGTTTTATATCTACAACTTCCCGGACCGTACCGGCCATTCGATCGCGCCGGAGACTGTGAGGCGTTTGCATGAGAAACACACGAATTTGTGGGGCATGAAGGACTCGGTCCAGAATCCGGGGCATACGCGAGATGTATGTTTCGCGGTGGCGGATCCCGGCTTCGAGATGTATTCCGGTTTCGACGATCAGTATCTGTTGAACATCGCGGCCGGCGGCTGGGGCTGTATCAGTGCCCTGTCGAATATTGTGCCGGAGATCTGGAGTGCGCTGGTGTTTTCGCACGATGTCGGGGGCGAAAATGTCATGCGGCTCTACAGCATGATCACCCGCCTGATGCAGCTCTATGCGATCGGTCCGAATTTTACCCAGGTCTTCAAGCGTCTGCTGAAGGATATGGGGATATTGCGTTCGGATTACACCGTCTTTCCCACCACGAGGATCGATCCAGCACGTTACCGGGAAGGTCGAGTGCTGCTCCAGGAGACAATGCTTGAGTTCGAAAATCTAACGCCAGATTAACATTGGCTTTGCTAGAATATTCGTAAAGAGTTTACTCAAAGAGGTGACTTATGAAACTTGAACTTAAGGATATTTATAAGAGCTTCGGTGAGAAGGAGATTCTCCACGGGATCAGCTTCGAGGTGGAGTCGGGACGGGCGATGGGTTTCCTCGGCCGAAACGGTGCCGGCAAAACCACCGCGATCCGCTGCCTGATGGACGTCTTCAAACCGGACAGCGGGCAGTTCCTGCTCGATGGCAAGCCGTTTCGCGCCAGAGATCACAAGATCGGCTATCTGCCGGAGGAGCGCGGGCTCTATGCGAAGGAGGAAATCCTCCATCAGCTCACGTATTTTGGCCAGCTTCGCGGCATGGCCAAAGCCGACGCCCGCAAAAACTCCCAGTACTGGCTGGGCCGCGTCGACCTCAGCGAATACGAGAACCGCAAGCTTGAAATCCTCTCCAAAGGTAATCAGCAGAAGGTCCAGATCATCCAGGCCCTGATTCACGATCCGGATATCATCATTCTGGACGAGCCGTTCAGCGGGCTCGATCCCGTGAATTCTCAGGTCCTGAAGGATATAGTTCGCGAGAAGATCGGCGAGAACAAACTCGTGGTTTTCTCTTCGCATCAGATGAGTTATGTCGAGGAATTCTGTGATGATATTGCCCTGATTGATTTCGGGAATATTGTGCTCCGAGGTGATCTGCGCGAGATCCGGCGCAAGCAGGGGCTGGGTAAGCTTCGCATCCGTACAGAAGGTGATGAATCCGATCTTGAGGCCTTGGGGCTCGAAGTGGTCACCCGCGATGCGAACGGCCTGGTTGTCCAGCTGCCTGAGCATTCATCGAAACGCCAGATTCTGGAGCAGCTCCTGAGCCGGGGCCACGATGTCAGAATGTTCGCCGATTACGAACCCAGCCTGACCCAGATCTTTATCAATGAAGTAGGTGAGACCCGTGAAAAAATTTCTTAAGATATTAAGTTTTGAGTTCTATTCCATCACCGGGAAAAAATCCTGGATTATCCCGACGTTTATCTTCGTTGCGCTGGGTTTGGCCATGGCCTTTCTCCCGCAGATCATCAGACTTTTCGGTGTGACGAGTTTTTCACTCGGCGACGGGCCGCCGGGATATGAGCCGCCGAGAGCCGGCGTTGTGAATTTGGCCGAATCCGTTCAGGATGATACATTGCTGTCCTTCCTGCCGCCGGACTCCACACTCTATGAGACTGAGGCCGAGCTCGAAGCCGCTCTGCTGGGCGACGACATCAACGAAGCCTACGTCATCCACTCCCTCGACCACTACACACCGGTGCAGCACGACACCTCGATCATGTCATCTCGGATGCCGACCTACTTCGACCAGGTCATGTACCGCTTGCGTGAGTTGGCTTACCTGGGTGACGACGTCGACTACGCGGCCTTCCGCGCCGCGGTCGACAAACCGCTCGAGAACACACCTCGGATCCTCGGCACTGACGGCCAGTCGAATTACGCCTTCACTTACGGCCTGATCTTCGTCATCTATTTCCTGGTCATCTTCTATGGCTCGATGGTCTCGACCTCTGTCGCCCGCGAAAAAAGCGACCGCACCATGGAACTCCTAATCACCTCAGCCCCGCCGAACAAACTCTTCTACGGCAAAGTCTTCGGCGCCGGCCTCGCAGGTGTCCTGCAGTTCGGCCTGATCGTCCTGGCCATTTTCCTCGGCTTTTTCCTGAACCGCAACGCCTGGGGCTTCAACATCTTCCGCTACTTCGCCATCCCGCCGCGGGTGTGGATTATCTTCATCGCCTTTACGCTGGTGGGGTATCTGCTCTATCTCTTCATCTATGCGATGCTCGGCTCCACGGTGTCCAAAGTCGAGGACGTTTCGACCGCCTCCACGCCGATCATGCTGCTGATCGTAGCCTCCTTTATGATCGTCAACTTCACGATGTTCAATCCGGATTCCGCACCGATGGTCATCACGAGCTACATCCCCCTGAGCTCACCGATCGCGATGTTTGCGCGTTCGGCCCTGGGGAGCACCGTGACGGACTGGGAGATTCTGCTGAGTTTCGGAATCCTGCTGGTGACGACGATTCTGGTTGGAATCGTCTCCGCGAAACTGTATCGACTGGGTACGCTGAATTACGGTAATAGGCTGAAGCTCGGGCAGGCGGTGAAGATGCTGAGGGAGGATGTGTAGGGGTTCGGCTTAGGGGGCTTTGCATCTTGGGATTTTTCGGTAGAAATTCACTGCCAAAGTTTTCGAAGATGCACGCTTTTAGGGCGGTTTCGGGTGTGATTATCAGCTTGTGTGTGTTTTCGCAAGGATTTTTAATGCACTTCCGGAATAATTGGCTTTTGCCATTTTTTCCTGAGGTGCACTGGCCGCTCGCTGGCAATCGAACAGCTTCTCCTGAATTTAGGCCTCTACAACCTGTTTCACTGGCAGATCCTGACAATCGAACAGGTTGTAGATAGCTGGGCTCCCCACAGGCTGCTGCACTGTCAAATCGGGGCAATCGAACAACTTATGAGACAAAC
>CAZJTS010000031.1:0-14916 GCA_964548975.1 uncultured Fastidiosipila sp. | reverse complement strand
CTCCGTAATCTTATGCAGCACCTCATAAGGCACTTCCTCAATCTCTGCGGTCATCGCATCGACCGTGTTCACCGCGCGCAGGATCACCGGCCACTCGTAGCTCCGCTTGTGATCCCTCACACCTACAGACTTGAAATCAGGAATAGCTGTGAAGTACTGCCACACCTTCAAATTCAGCCCGGCGTTCTCGAACTCTTCACGCAAGATCGCATCAGATTCCCGCACAGCTTCCAGCCTATCGCGGGTTATCGCGCCTAAGCAACGAACGCCCAACCCCGGACCCGGGAATGGCTGACGGTAGACCATATTCGCAGGCAACCCTAGAGCAACCCCAGCTTCGCGAACCTCGTCTTTAAACAACATTTTCAAAGGCTCGACTAATTCGAATTTCAGATCATCAGGCAAACCTCCCACATTGTGGTGGCTCTTGACCGCTTTAACGGTCTTCGTGCCGGATTCAATGATGTCCGGATAGATTGTGCCCTGGGCTAGGAATTCAATGTCCTCGAGCTTGCGTGCTTCTTCTTCGAAGACGCGAATGAATTCTTCGCCGATGATTTTGCGCTTGGTTTCTGGATCGGCAACGTCGGCCAACTTATCGAGGAAGCGGTCGACCGCATCGACATAGACCAGTTCAGATTGGAGTTCATGGCCGAAGACGTTCACGACCTGTTCGGGTTCACCTTTGCGCAGGAGGCCGTGGTTCACGTGAACGCAGGTTAGGCGGTCGCCGATAGCTTTGGCCAAAAGCGCCGCTACCACCGAAGAATCTACACCTCCGGACAGCGCGAGGAGCACCTTGCGGTCACCGACCTGCTGGCGAACCAGCGCAATCTGATCGTCCAGGAAGTTCTGGATGGTCCAGTTCGCCTCCGCCCCGCAGTCTTCGAAGAGGAAATCCTCGAGCACGCCCCGGCGATCCTCAGCATCTTCGGGCCAACCCAGGGAATCGTTATGGTCAACAGCCAGCACCGGAATTCCCAGATCGTAGAGCTCATCGGAGACGTCGATCGCCTCACCGTCGACCACGCGATTCTCGCCACCGTTTAGGATTATACCCTTGACGTTCGGCAACGCAGCCAGCTGGCTTGCAGTAATGTCGTGCGGATGGATTTCGCTGTAAACGCCCAGCTGGCGGATCTCTCTGGCAATCTGTGTATTCTCCACACTGCCCAGATCAAGTACAACAATCATGTCCTGTTTCATAGTAATGCCTCCCCGAAAAACCTGCGTTTATAGTAGCACAATTTGGGCTTAGCCCGCATTGAGCCAACGAAAAAACCCGGGCCATAAACCCGGGCTCAAACCACTTTGAAACGAAAACATCAATCCAACAAATACCGATCCAACGTCTTCCTCACCGCGCCGGGGCCTTCCAGCAGTTCTGTGAAGTAGCCTTCCACTCTTTGGCCGAGGTCGGCTTCGTAGAGATCGACGCCGAAGATGTGGGGGTTACTCAGGATCGCTTTACACGCCTCGCGCGCAACGACCGGGTCGCCGCCGAGCTTGACGTCCTTCAGGGCTTCTTGCATCTCCTCGAGCATGGGGTCCGGGGACAGCTCCATCGGGTCGCCGTTGTCGTTGACGCCCAGCAGATAGCGGAGCCAACCGGCATGGACCAGGGGGATCGCCAGTAGATCATTGACGTCGAGGTCGTCGTTTTCGAGATAGGACTTGATCGTCTCACCGAAGCGGATCGCAAGTTTCTGGGATGTGTCGGTTGCTATGCGTTGCGGCGTATCGGGCAGCGCAGGGTTCGGTAAACGCTCGTCCAAGACTTCGTTCAGGAAGTCCATCGGGTCGATGATGCCGGGATCCGTCACCACGGGCATGCCTTCGACTTTTCCGATTCGCTGCACCATGGCGTTGAGGGTCGGGTCTTCCATTTCGGCGGCGATGGTCGGGAAGTCCAATAGGCAGCCGTAGACGGCCAAAGCCGTGTGCAGCGGATTGAGGCAAGTGGTTACTTTCATCCGCTCGAATTTGTCGACGGTTTCGCGATCGGTGAAGTAGACGCCGGCCTTCTCGAGGGGTGGGCGGCCATTAGTGAACACATCCTCAATTACGAGATATTGGGGCACCTCGGCGTTGACGTAGTTGGCCGCATAGGTGCCGGTATCGGTGACGACCGAAGCAGCGCCTTCAATGCCGTCGTCCTCAATCATTTGGCCGATCTCGGCGGTCGGGCGCGGAGTGATCTTGTCAATGACCGACCAGGGGAAGCTGACCACATCGTCATCCAGCAGATAGCCGAGGAATTCTTTCTCGACCTTGTCGTTCTCTTGCCAACCGCGAGCGACGGTGTGAACCGAATGCTGGAGTTTCGCGCCGTTATGCGAGAAGTTATCCATCGAAACGAGGGTGATGGGATAAGCGCCTGCCTTGAAACGTTCGTAGAGGAACATCGCGACCAGGGCCATCGTGTTCTGCGGGTGGACGGGGCCGGCTTCGATATCGGCTTTCACCTGCTCGGTGAGTTCGCCGTGGAGATCCGTGATGCCGTAACCCTTCTCGGTGATCGTGAAGGTCAGCATTTGGAGGCCGGGATCGGTGAAGATGGCTTTGGCCCGTTCGAAATCCTCGGGCTCTGCCAGGTCCAGCCCATCGACCAGCGACGCATAAACGTCCTTATCGAGGGTGCCGTCCTTATGCATCTGGATCTGGACGGTCAGGTAGTCCGCCCCGCCGGTGACCTCCTTGAGCGTCGACCCGTCGAAGGGGGCGAGCGCGACAATGCCGCGATCCGTTTCGCCCTGATTCAGCAATTCCTGCTGCAGCGAGGCGATGAAGCCGCGGAAAATATTCCCAGCGCCGATGTGCACCCAGGTCGGCGCATCGAGTGTGGCCTGACGGACCTTCTCGACATCGTACTGCGGGATGGTGTAGCCGGCCTTTTCCCAGGCGGCCTTGTCTTTCAGACCCTCATAATTCAGTTTGACCATAGCATCCTTCCTTTCAGTAAATAAAAGCCGCCCGGATTTATGCGGGCGGACAGCGGTTACTTAATACGCTTTGGCGTTTTTCTGGCCGTCGTTTTTGGCAATCGCTTCCCAAAGGCCATTGATATAAGTGGCACCGAGCGCCCGATCGTAGAGGCCGTAGCCGGCTCTGCCTTCCTCATCCCAAATCATGCGGCCATGGTCGGGGCGGATGTAAGTCTCGGGCGTGGTCTCGTAGACCGCCTTGATGATCTCGTAGAGATCCAGGTCACCGTCGGTCGACAGGTGCGCCGCCTCACGGAACCTGCGCTCACCCATAAACTTCACATTGCGCACATGGAGCGCGGAGATCCGGCCCATCTCACCGAAATGGCGAATCGCAGTCGGCACATCATTCTCCGGATTCGACCCCAGGGAACCGGTACAGAGGCAGAGGCCATGCGCGGGACTGTCATAGAGCGCGAGAATCTTGTCGAACTGCTCGACGGTATGGGCAATACGCGGCAGGCCAAAAATCGGCCACGCCGGATCGTCCGGGTGAATGCCCATCTTCACGCCCACCTCTTCGCAGACCGGAATGATCTGCTCCAGGAAATAACGGAAATTTTCTCTAAGCTTATCGGCGTCGACGCCCTTATACGCTTCCAACACATTATCGAGCTCAGCCAAGCGCTCCACTTCCCAACCCGGGAGCTTGTAGCCGCCGGACTGCGCCTGCGTGCTGTTCACGATGTCCTGCGGGGTCATGCCCTTGATCTCCGCCTCATCATAGTAGAGCGCGGTCGACCCGTCCTCGTTCTCCCGGGCCATATCCGTCCGGAGCCAGTCGAAGACCGGCATGAAGTTGTAGACGATGACTTTGATCCCGTATTTGGCCAAATTCCGGATCGTCTGAATATAATTCTCAATATACTGATCCCGCGAGGGCTTTCCGAGCTTGATGTCCTCGTGGACGTTGACACTCTCAATCACTTCGACTTCCAGACCGGCCGCGTGAACGTGGTCGACGTACTCCTTGATCGCGTCCTCCTCCCAAACTTCGCCCGCCGCATACTGATCCAGCACGCCCATCAGGCCCGTCATTCCGGGAATTTGCTTGATCTGGCGGAGCGACACTGAGTCATTGCCCTCCCCGTACCAGCGAAATGTCATTTTCATTGTGAGATCTCCTTTTACACTTAAGCCTAAACCGGCCAAAAATTACGTATTGCCCTTATTATACCCTCCCTGACCACTTCCGTCCTGTAAGAAAGCGGCGCCGCACTATGCAGAAACGGCCGATTTATTTGTAAATCCGGCAAATCAATTGCATTTGCTTTTTCGGGCCAAAGCATGAACAATAGGCCCTAAGCTATGAAGTTCGAGGGTACGATGAAAAGAGTTTGGATTCCGATTTTACTGCTGGTTTTTCTGGCCTTGTTTTCGGTTGGCATGGATCAGCGACCACGGACGGTGACGTATCAGATCCGGGATGCTCGTATTAATGAGCCGGTGCGGATCGGCCTCGTCACAGATCTCCACAGTTGTGACTATGGACCGGGCCAGCGTCAGTTGACCTCCCTGATCGATGCCTCGGCGCCGGATCTTTTGCTGCTCGGTGGCGATATTCTGGACGATGTCCTTCCCTTGGCCAAAGGCCTGGAATTCCTCGCCTGGGCGGGCGAGCACTACCCTTCTTACTACGTCGCGGGAAATCACGAGTACTGGTCCGGTGCTATTGATGAGTATAAGGACCACGTTCGTGACGCCGGGATTCAGATTATCGAGGGTACAAAAGTGGGACTTGATATCGGCGGCACGTCGCTGGATCTCTTCGGTCTGGATGACCCGGAAATCGGTGAGGCGGTTTGGCAGGAGCAGCTGAGCACTGTCGGAGCCGGCGTTGATCCGGGGCGTTTCTCCGTGCTGCTCAGTCATCGGCCGGAGCGATTCTATCGTTATCAGACCCAGGGCTTTGATCTGGTGTTGGCAGGCCACGCCCATGGTGGGCAGTGGCGGTTGCCCTTTCTGATTAATGGCCTATTCAGTCCGGACCAGGGCTTCTTTCCCGCCTATGCGGGCGGCGTTTACGAAGAGGCTGGGCAGACTTTAGTCGTGAGTCGCGGGCTCGCCAGAGAATCCACCCGCGTGCCTCGGGTATTTAACAGACCCGAGTATGTGATAGTGGAGTTGTTGCCGGCAGCGTAGGGAACCTCAGCTCCGATACTCATTCCTCAAACGATCCAGCTCCGCTTCAATGCCCTCTTCTGAAGCCTTCATCGCCTCCAGTGTTCGTCCCAGCAGCTCATCCAACTCCCAACCCAGCCGTTCAGCACCATCCGCAATAACCGAACGGTCGCAACCGGCGGCAAAGCGTTTGTCCTTAAACTTCTTCTTCAGGCTCTTAAGCTCCATGTCCTCTGTGCTGCGTGAAGGGCGCATCAAAGCCGCCGCCCCGATCAGGCCGGTCAACTCATCAGCCGCGAAAAGCACCTTTTCCATCTCATGCTCCGGCTCCACATCTGAGCAGATCCCATAGCCATGACTCACAATCGAGCGAATCATATCCTCGCCGATCCCCTGCTGGCGCAGCAATTCGGGCGTCTTCTGACAATGCTCATCGGGCCACTTCTCGAAGTCCAAGTCATGAAGCAGGCCCACTCTCGCCCAGTACTCCTCGTCCTCACCATGGCCCAATTGCTCGGCAAAATAGCGCATCACCGCCTCTACCGTCAACGCATGGCGCAGATGGAATTCCTCCTGGTTATAGTCCCGGAGCAGGCGGATCGCGTCGTCACGTTCAATATATGTCTCTCTCATCTCATCACTTCCATTTCTCAACTGATGAGACAATTCTACCCCATTAGCCGCCAGAACCTAGAAAGATTGAGAACACTGCCCCGGCCAAAACAAAGGGCGCGAACGCTAAACGGTCCTTTCTTCCGGACTTCCCGGTGCTCAAAAGGAAGACCGCAGTAAGAAACACACACACCACCGCCCCCAGCACCGTGAGCAGGAAACCCTTGAGCCCCAGGAAGAGATAGACCACAAGCAGGAGTTTACTGTCGCCGGGACCAATCCCCCCACCGCTTAAGGGATAGAGCAGCACGAGAATCAGGAGAATGATGCCGAGGGTTTTGGCTCCTGTGAGCAACTCACTCATAGAGCGCCCCGGGAGTTCCGGCAATAAGAACACCAAGGCAGCTGCTAAGCCAATCAGAATAAACTGATTCGGAATAATCTGCCGCTCCACATCAACCTTTACACTTGCCCAGAGCACAGTCAGGAGCAGCTGAATTTTCAACACACTAAAGAGTGACGGCTCCGGAGACAGCCGGTACATTCTGCTCCAGAGCCAAGCACCCGAGAGAGCGATGAACAGGAGGAGCGGCCAATCCCGGGGGACGGTGGGACGGCGCAAAGTAGCCGGACGGCAATCGCCTTGAGTCACTGGTGCGAAGTATCTAACACCGAAAACCGCCAAGCCATGGCTGAGACAAATGCAGTAAAGCCAGGTCATGAAAAGATAGCCCCATTGCCACATATCGGATCCTCCTTTCATCGTGTTCTTAGCATAAAAAAACCGGCTGTTCCTCACAAACGGGTACAGCCGATATTTTCTTTTTGGTTTGCCGGGTTTTGGCCAAAAAACTACACGCCGGTAATGACTCCGGTGAGCATCAGGACCAGGAGCAGAGCGGCCAGGCCGAGGCGATACCAGGCAAAAACGGCCAAAGGTTTGCGCTTCAGGAAGCCCAGGAAAACCTTGACCACCACCAGGGCAACGACGAATGACACGATACAGCCCAGGGCAAACGCAAGGATCTGCGTGCCGTTGAACGAGCCGGCCACGACTGTCGGATCGCGAAAGAACTTCAGGAGACTGTAGCCAGAAGCCCCGAACATGATCGGAATGGCAAGGAAAAAGCTGTAATCCGCGGCAGCTGCCGTGGTAAGTCCGGCCGTCCAGCCGCCCATTATCGTGGCGGCGGAACGCGAGAAGCCCGGCCACAGTGAAAAACACTGCGCGACGCCCACCATCAAGGCTTGCTTCACCGAGATTCGACCAACGTCAGTCATGGTATTTTTCGTTGCGAGGCGCTTTTCACCGAGCAGCAGGAGCACCGCACCGACCACCAATGCGACGATCACCGTCGGCACCGAAAAGAGGTGCTCATCAATGAAATCTTCGAAGAGAAGCGCCATCACCACGGCCGGAATGCAGCCGATCACCCAGATCAGCATGAAGTGGCGCCCGGCTTTTTCGCCCCGGAAAAACGAGTTCAATGCCGCCCAGATCCGCGGCCAATAGAGCACAAGCACGGCCAAAATCGCCGACAGTTGCACCACCACCATGAACATTTTGTTGAAGGAATCGCTCTCTACGTTCAGCACGTTGGCCGTGATAATCAGATGACCGGTGGACGAAACGGGCAGGAACTCGGTCAAGCCCTCGATGATCCCCAGCACGATATATTTAATGATATACACTATATCTGTCATTTATTTCTCCTCCCGAATGGTCAGATACGCATTTGCTTCTGCGGCCTGCCGGAGCGTAATCAGGAACTTATCCGCATAATTGCCCAAGCGCTCTCGCAGCACCTCCGCCCCCTGAAGCTCCAGGCACGTTTCGTCCCGGATCTCTGAGAGCAGGTCCCAGAGGGCATCCAGGTTTTGGCCATAGTAATCCGGCAGCTCGAGCTGTTTCTGTAAGAGCCAATGAAGCCCCGCGCGATCGCAGACGTCAGCTAGGTTCAGTGAAAACTTCTTCATCGTCCCCCCTAATCAAAAAGCTTCTCAAAAGAATTGTAATGGTCGCCGGTGTAGAAAATCAGGCCATCATCCGAAAAGACCAGCCGCTCGGCACCGCGCCTGCCCCCGTCATAATTGACGTCAGCTTCATAATACTGCCTGCCGCGGGCTTCCGGCAGCAGACCCTCCCGATTGCCGAAGCGGTCACCACCGATACTGTGCCCGGGTGCAATCTCCCAGAGATTGCCGTCCTGGGGCACCCAGCCCCTGTCGTAGGCCTCGTCTTTGGTCAGGTAATTGGGCGGCAGCTCCTCGAAGAGCTCCAGATAGAGGGCCACATCCTCGTCTGAGGTGTACCACTCGCCGAAAATCACGTCGGCTTCAGTGGTCGACGGAACCACGTCGGCTTCAGTGGTCGTCGAATTTGGCCGAGCCGCGGTTGTCGTGGGCCGGCTCTCTGTCACTGCGGGCTGCGTGAATACCGGCATGGTCACCGGGCTCGTGGCCCGGGGCTCAGTATCTCGCTGACTGAAGTAGACCAAGGCGCCGATGACGAGCACCGCGATGGCCAAAAGCGGGAGTTTCCTATTTCGATTCAAAAGCGTCGGGCTCCGTTTCTCGCGTAATAGCCTCCATAATACTCTTATGCTTGTTGGGTGGGCAAGTTAGCGGACCTAATTTCCTCGCTACATTCGAAGAGATTTTGTAGCGTGGAAGTAAGGTACCAAAGTTCTCATCATGTCAGGCGACCAGCCCACCTTTACCATAAGATACGGCACCGGATCAGAATCAACTTGTAGACAACTAGCTCTACCACAAGCTGATGCACCCAGCCGAAAACTCTACTACAAGCAGCCTGTAGACGACCTCGTTTACCACAAGCTGCGGTGCCGTTAAATTCCCTACCTAAACGGTCCAATATCTCGAGTATTGCAAACACACTCAAGAACAGTTATTCCCAACTCATCGCCAACTCTCTGCGATTCTCAACACAGTCCATAAGATAGAGATTGATTAACGTCTGATAAGGCAATCCGTTCTTTTTCGCCAGCTTTTTGAAATATTCAATCACTTCAGTGTTGAGATTTATCGTAATTGGTTTCTTTACTTTATTCACATATGGATTCTCTTTGGGATTCAGTTTTTCAATATCATATTCTTTACGCATTATGATCACCCTCTAAATTAAAATTTTAAGCCATGTATAAGTTATATTTATTTTTTACCTATCTGCCTACAGTCTTTTTCCAGGCACTGGCCGCCCATGCTCTAGGCACTCTCCCTATTCATGAACAATATGTAAACTCCCCAAGGCCTAGCCTAATTTTCACTGTGTTTTAACACGCGAAGATTATGATTATTCTTAGTATTTGCTCGACAATTACTCATTACTAAACACGACACGCTACGGGGGTACCTATGAAAATGGGTTGGGACAAGGACTGGAAAAAGATTTCGACTTTTTTGGTTCTCTTAGTTATCGTCTGCGTTGTTTTCAACGCCCTGATCATCAAGAATGGGGGTAATATTGAAGAGAACATACCCTTTGCTGTCGTTTTGATTTTCTCCCCGGCGATCCTCAGCATGATCACCAATCTCATTTACGAAAGAAACCTGCGGGGCTTTGGCTGGGGTTGGGGACAAACGCGCTGGCAAGTCGTCAGTTACATAGTCCCCTTCCTGTATATCGTCGTCACTTATGGTCTCGCTCTGATCTTGGGTTTCGCAGCTCTGAATCAAACAGCCATAGCAGAACTGGGGCCTATCGGTCTCCTCATGATCCCGACCCTCGGTTTGACGGGTGTGCTCTTGCAGGTGCTCGGAGAAGAAATCGGCTGGCGCGGCTTTCTGCTGAAACATCTCTACGAGAAAATGAGCTTTGGCAAAGCATCTTTCATCACCGGCGCAGTCTGGGCTCTGTTCCATTATCCTCTACTGATCCTGGGAAACTACAACAATGGTGCGACACCCAGCTGGTATGCCCTGCTCTTCTTCTCCATCGCGATCTTGAGCGCAAACACCATCATCAACTGGCTTTACATCAAATCCGGCAGCCTCTGGACTGCCGTGATTTTCCACACCGTCCACAATTCCCTGCTCAATGATCTGAATCCCTTGATTGAAAATAAGCCGATCACGCCGTACTTGCTGACGGAGTTTGGCGCCGCGCTGGCGATCGCGATCCTAATCGTGGCACTGATTTTCTGGCAGAAACGCGATCAGTTACCAAGCACTAGTCGTTTCAGGTAAACTTAGATAAAACTTTCTAAGGAGACGATTTTGGCCAAAGATCAGAAAGCCCAAGCCCAGCAGGAAGCCTACGAGGCCCGCCGGCAGAAATACCTCGCAGAACGCAAGCTTTATACGAAGGGCCGCAACCGCGCGTTCCTTATAGCGATTGCGGTCGTTGCCGTCCTACTTATAATCGCCGTGCTCAGCGGGCTATAAAAAAAGGCCCTTCCGCAGAAGAACCTCAATCGTTGATAACAGTAAACTTACGCTCTCGTGACCGCACCGGAACGGAGGCAGCTAGCGCAAACACTCATGGTTCGCGGTGTGCCGTCCTGAACTACACGGACTTTGCGCACATTCGCTCTCTGTTTGGTCTTCGCGCGACGCGACACCTGTGAACGAGTGATGCTGATGTGACGAGCGCTGAATACGCTGTTATTGCAAATATCACACATTGCCATATGGACACCTCCTTGTGAAGTCGTTAAAAAACGTGCGAGCAATACTCTAGCACAGCAATCCGAGGAATTCAAGCGGTTTTCGGGAAATCTCCGTCAATCTCGGCCAAAACCGGGAAATTTTCCTGTTCTCACCAGATTATACAGCTCGCTATTGCCAGATTGTCCTCATGACTGAGGCTCAGGGCACTTCCCGTATACCCCGCAGTGCGGAAAACTCTCGCTGTGGATCCGCTCAATTTGTAGGAAGGCTGCCCGGATTCGGCTTTCACCACCTCAACGTCTCGTAAGTTCACGCCCTGGGCGATGCCGGTGCCGAGGGCTTTGGCCAAAGCCTCCTTCGCCGCATAACGCGCCGCCAGCGAGGACCAGTCCCAGCCGTCGTCCAGACGACAGTCGTCCAATTCCGTGGGGGTGCAGTAACGGGCCAGAAATGCCTCGCCTCGACGTTCGTAAGCCTCCTGAATGCGCGAGATTTTCACGAGGTCGACACCGTGCCCGAAGGTCATACGCGTTTCCTGTGCCTGAGATCGTCGCCCAGGAAGGGCAGGATTCTGAGGCGCGAAAGGATACGGGAGAGCAGGCGCTCGTCGTACTGACGACTCAGGTCTTTCAGATCCATGTTGGATGTAAGGATTGTTTGGCGGCCGCGCACTTTGCGTTGCTGCAAGAGCATAATCACTTCGCCGAGCGGCTCGGGCAGGAGCTGCGCCTGCACACCGAAGTCGTCGAGGACCAGGAGGTCAGCATCGAGCAGAAGTTCGTAGGTATCCTCCGCCGCCTGGAGTTCTTCCGGTTTAGCGCCGAAGCTGCGCTGCAATGTCCGGTAGCGGGCCACGGTCTCCTCGAACTGGAGCATCGTCACCGCGAAGGCGACGCGCCCCTCTGCCAACAACGCATTAGCGATCGCCGAGGCCAGGAAGGTCTTACCCGTCCCGGGTTTGCCCGTGAAGTAGAGGTTCTGCTCCGCCGTGGGGAAGTCGTCAACGAAGGCTTTGGCCAAAGCCAAGTTCTGCTCCATCTGATAGCGTGCCGTCGTACTTCGGCCGTTGCGCACACTGATCGGGTCCGCCGAAAAGAGCCCCAGATCAAAATTCTCGAAATTCGCCTCCGCCTCCGGCAGAAAGCCGCTGACCTCCGCCCGGAGCAGCTCACGCAATACGCCCGGATAACAGTCGGGGCAGGGCCCTGTAATCGTACGGCCGTTATCTTCGCAAGTAGAGCAGGTATAAGTCACCTGCTGGAGAGCATCCTCGGGGAGGGCTTGCCGAGCCAGAGCGGCAGCTAACTCCGCCTCGCGCTGCTCCAGTGCTTCCGCAGCCGCAGGGCTTTCCCCTCCGGGATAAGTCAACGCTTGGAGGACCTGCCAACGGGCTTCTTGGACGGCGGACTCGGCTTTGGCCAACTCAGGAAACTGATCGAGCACACGACGCCTAGCCGCCGTAGCGCGCTGCTCAGCAAGCTGGCGACGCTCGGCATAGACCGTCCGAATCTGGCGCATGAGGCTGGAACGGTTCACTTAGCCCTCCTCCTTATCCTCAAGATAGGCGAACTCGTAGAACTGATTCAGGTACTCCTCATCGTACTCGCGCTGGGAGAAATTCCCCGTGGACGAGGCCGCCTTGCGCTTCCGCTGCCGCTGATTATTCTGCTCGATACGCTGCGCCTCCTCCACCGTCCGGATCCCGGCCTCATGCCAGTTCGTCAGGATGCGGTCAAAATAATTGAGATTCGGCTCCGACAGCCGCACCGAATACGCCAGCGCCACATCGATCACATCGAAGTCAAAGCCATAAGCGATCAGCCACTTCTCGATAATCGGCAGATCGTATTCAGTTATCTTTTTGCGCAGCTTCTTCCCAATCTTATTCGCGACCAGGTGAACGCGCTTCGTTTCTTCCTTATATTTCGTCAGATCCATAAACGTGCGGATGCCGTGCTGGTGGTAATCCTCCGCCACCTTGTGGAGGTAATTCGGCCCATGGAGCACATTGCGCCCCGCCGCGTCCACAAACATCTGGTAGACCACGGTACTCTCAAAGCCATACTGATCAAACCACGTATCAATCGCCTGATACCACACCGGCCCCATCAGGCCGTGGAAATACGTATCATTAATACTGCGAATCAAGCGACTACGGTCCTTATTGCCCTCGTTCCGATCCACCGTCTCCTTCATAGGCACCGCGGTCAACCGTCGATAGTGCCGATCCAGCGCCTTCCGCTTCAGATCCAGCATCGTAAACCCCGAAAAATCATTCTCCGGCTTGATAATCCCATGCCCCGCCAAATCACAAACAGCCGCCTTGAAATCTTCCGTACTCAAGCCCAACGCCTGCCGCACCGGCTTCGCCACCACCTGATTATCGTGCGCCATATGGAGCCTGCCCATCAAGTACACCTGCAGCGCATGATGCGTCAGCCGCGACATATAGTCCGTGATAAACACATCCGGTATAGCCGTATCATTCAAGAAAACATCGGCGACATCCTGCATACTCTCTCCTTCGGTTGATGGGTGCTTTGGCCAAAACTTAGGACCTGCATTATAGCACAGCCCGGCGGGCCCACATCCCTAGCAAACCTTGACCTCAACCTCGCCGCCCCGCTTCACAAAAATCGACCTCACCACATCCGAATCCCCCCGATGCTCCACCCGCACTTCGGTATACTCATCAGGATCCTGCGCCATCAAACGCCGCTTCGCGCGCCCACTAATCTCGACAATCTTCTCCTTTTCGGCGTCGTCCTTCATCACCAGCTTATGTTCCTTAAGCATTCGCCGCCGCCCAATCCGCCGCGTCCTGATCTCCACAAACTGATATGTCCCCTCGCGAATAATCCACGGCTCCGCCTGAATAAAGTTCTTGATCAACAGGAACCCGCCCACGAGACAGATAAACGCCAACAACCCCGCCAGCACCACAATAATGTAGTCCTGCCAAACCATCGTCGGCTTAACCATCGGCCCCCCAATCGCCACCGTCAGAAACAAGACCCCCAGGCCCATTATCCCGGCCAAAGACAAGATCTTCGACACCATACTCAATCGCCCGGACGGCCCCAGAATCGATGCCAATATGAGTGCCCCAACACTGATCAAAAAACTGAGAAGAATAATCTTCGAAATGATGTCTTCCATAGTTCCGACTCCTATTCAAGGTGTTTTCTTTTGATGATAATTGTGGGATGGGTGGGTGTCAAAGTGGGGGTTGGTTGGTGGGTTGGTGGGTTGGTTGCGGTCTCTGCGCCTCGGTTCCTATAAGCTGCGGATTTGTCCCTGGGCAAAACTACAGCTTGTAGCTCGAAATCGGCTCGAAATCGCTCCGATTCGGTGGGTGAGGGCTGATTTTTGGGGCTTTCGGGGGCTGATTTCCTCTACAGGTTGCTGATTTGTCCGGAGCTCGTTGGGGACAATTACGCAGCTTATCTTGGGGAGGGACGGGGCCCAATTAAGGATTTGGCAGTGCAGCAGGTTGTGTGAAGGGGAGCTATCTACAACCTGTTCGATTGCCCTGATTCGACAGTGCAGCAGGTTGTAGGAAGGGGAGCTCTCTACAACCTGTTCGATTGCCCCGATCCGACAGTGCAGCAGGTTGTAGGGGCATCATTTCTCTACAACCTGTTCGATTGCCAGCAACCCTCCTACCGAATTTTCCGATAATGCAAAGAGCCTTTGCACTCCAGGAAAAAATGGCAAAAGCCGAATTTTCCTGAAGTGCAGCAGAAATCAACACACATTCTGTAATAAGACCCTAGGATAGTGAAATATCAATGCATTCCGGGAAAATTCGGCCCCGCGGCTCGACTACCGAAAATTCCCGACATGCACAGGACTCCTCAGAGTCTCAATGCACATCAGGAAATTTTGCCACCAGCACTTTACATACCAAGTTACTTTGGCCAAAATCCCGAGTTTTGCGAAAAACCCGATCGGAACCGACCAGCCCTAATCAAACCTAACCACAACCCGAATATTCTCGCCGGCCGAGGCAGCCGCTTCAAACGCCTGCTCCCATTCACTGATGTGGAAGCTGTCGGACACCACGTCCGTCGTGAGCAGCTGACCGTTATGAATATTCTCGATAACGTAAGGGTAGCAATACGGCCCCAGGTGAGAACCCAGCACATCGAGTTCTTTCTTATCCCCGATGATGGACCAGTCCAAAGTCGTCGGCTCGCCGAAGACGCTGAAGGCGACGAACGTCCCGAGGCGGCGGATCATGTTGATGCCCTGGATGACGCTGGAGGGGTGGCCGGCGGCTTCGATGTAAACGTCGCAGCCGTAGCCTTCGGTCAGATCGCGGATAGCCTGCTGGACATCCACTTCACGCGGGTTCCAGGCTTCGTCGGCGCCGAGCTCAAGAGCCTTCTCCAGGCGCCGCTCGAGCATATCGAGCACGATGAGCTTCCGGGGATTCTTCAGACGGGCGTAAGTGACCATGCCGAGGCCGAGGGTGCCGGCGCCGGAGATAACGACGACGTCTTCGACCTGGATGTTGGCGCGGTCGACGGCGTGTTTCGAGCAGGCATAGGGCTCGATCAGGAGCGCT
>CAZJTS010000030.1:0-15035 GCA_964548975.1 uncultured Fastidiosipila sp. | reverse complement strand
GCCGAAGGTGTGGTATCTCCGCTCGGATGATTATGTAAAAGAATAATTGCTGATGAATTGGCACGAATCGCTTCTCTGAAGATATCTCTGGGATCCAGAACAGTCGAACTGAGGCTGCCTCTGGAAACCGAGAGATCGCGGATAAGTTTATTTTTGCGGTTCAGAAAAAGTACGCGTAATTCCTCTCTGGGTAAATCCTCCATCAAGGGACCGAAGTGCTCGGCAATGCTGCTCGGAGTCGAACAGTTAAGCGCCTCTCGATCACGATTGTGTAACGAGCGTTTACCTAGTTCCATTGCGGCCAAAATCCGGATCGACTTGCTCTTGCCAACCCCCTTCACGGTCATCAGCTCTTCTGCGGATATCGATGCCAATTCCGGAATCCCATTGTTCGGGGCATATGTTGCCAGAATCTCGGCCGCAGTTTCCAAAGCGTTCTTCGACTGACTGCCACTGCCGAGCAGAATTGAGATCAACTCCTGATCACTTACATATTCCGGCCCTTGATAGTACAGTCGCTCATAAGGCCGCTGGCTCTCCGGTAAATTCTGCATTCTATTCGTATTGATTTCCATAGGTCTCCTCCTAGAAAAAAATACCGCCGTCTACCCTGAGGTAGCGGCGGTTTAAACTTGCGCTAATAATTTATGAACTTTTACTTAGAACGCTGCGTGTCCTGTCGTCCTGGGGAAGGGCAGCACATCCCTGATATTACTGACCCCGGTCAGATACATGATCAGGCGTTCGAAGCCCAGGCCGTAACCGGCATGCTTGGTGCTGCCATATTTCCTCAGATCAAGATACCAGTCATACTCTTCCGGCTTGATCCCTTTTTCTTCCATCAATTGAATGATCTGGTCCAGACGCTCTTCCCTCTGGCTTCCGCCGATGATCTCGCCGATGCCGGGGACCAGACAATCCATGGCCGCGACGGTCTTACCATCATCGTTGAGGCGCATATAGAAGGCTTTGAAGGTTTTCGGATAATCCGTGACGAACACCGGACCTTTCACAACTTCCTCAGTGAGGTAACGTTCGTGTTCTGTCTGAAGTTCCTCTCCCCAGCCCAGCGGGAATTTGAATGTTTTCCCGGAAGATTCCAGAATCTCCATCGCTTCCGTGTAAGTCATACGCCGGAATTCAGAATTCTTCAACTGATTCAGGCGATCCAGTAGCCCTTTATCGACGAACTGGTTGAAGAAAGCCATTTCCGCTTCACAGTTCGTCAGGATGTGCTCAATGATGAACTTCAGCATCGCTTCGCTCAGATCCATAATGTCACCAAGGTCAGCGAAGGATATTTCAGGTTCAATCATCCAGAATTCAGCTGCATGCCTGGCAGTGTTTGAGTTCTCTGCCCGGAAGGTAGGCCCGAATGTGTAGACTTTACTATAGGCTTGAGCGAAAGTTTCCACATTCAACTGGCCACTGACACTTAGGAAAGTCGACTTGCCGAAGAAGTCCTCGCTGTAGTCGACAGCACCGGTATCGGTTCTGGGTGGCTCTGCGGGATTTAGCGTTGTCACTCTGAACATCTCGCCTGCGCCTTCAGCGTCGGAGGCGGTAATAATCGGTGTATGGACATACATGAAGCCACGGTCATGAAAGAACTTATGGATGGCAAATGATGCTTCTGAACGCACTTTGAAGACAGCGGTAAAGAGATTACTCCGTGGTCTGAGATGCGCGATTGTACGTAAATACTCAGGGGAATGTCTCTTGGGCTGTAAAGGATATTCAGATGAACATTCACCCAGGACTTCAACACTTTGCGCCTGAATCTCGAAGGGTTGCTTCATCTCCGGCGTCAGTATGAACTCACCGATGACTTCGAATGCCGTACTGACCCCCTGACTGCTGACTTCTTCATAGTTCTGAACTTTGTCAGCACTGACGATCACCTGAACCGGAGTGAAATAGGTCCCATCGCTTAATTGGATGAAGCAGAAGTTTTTCTGATCCCTGATTTGCTTCGCCCAACCATTGACCCGGATCACCTGATCCTTATACTGCTCAGGATTAGCAAATAATTCTTGTATTTCTACACGTTTCATATGATGTAAAACTCCTTCGTCAGGCATTTTTACCGTGACACTTCTTGTACTTGATACCGCTACCGCAGGGGCAAGGATCGTTCCTACCGATCTTGTCGCTGACCGCAATGTGGTCCGTGCGGAACTGCTTAGCAATCGCGTCTCTCTCGTCCTCACTGAAGACGTTCTGCCAGGAGTCTAACTTGAAGAGCCACTCGGCTTTGGCATCATGCATGTTGTAAAGTAGCTTCTCATAATCGATCTCGAGATCCAACTCGGTGGTTTCGTCCACCGGCTCCAGATCGATCGACTGCTTCAAGCTGGCATTAATACCATCGAGAAAGCCCAGAAACATAACCATATCGCCATCGTATTCCAGCTTCTCGGAGAGCTCTTCAGCCGTGCCCTTGAGGGGGAAATCCGGATAGTTTTGCAAGATCAGATCATAGGCATGTTGCTCTGTCGCATAATAACGCTCAACGAAATCATTGAACTCCTTTTGATTGGAGTTGTCCTCAATTTTTTCATTCCATTCAGAAAAATAACTCATTCAATACTCCTCGTGACTAAATTATTCAGCAGTATAACCCTGCTTATGTAGTTCTGTCGCAACCTCTCGCAAAAATGTTTCTGTATCCACCGACTTGATCTCTCCGGCATCGACCAGAGCGGTCAGATCGTTCGTCATAATGCCCTGTTCCAGAACATTTATACACGCTTTTTCGAGATCACTCGCAAAACGTTCCAGCGGTTCTATTTCATCGAGTTCTGCTCTTTTGCCCAGCGCGCCTGTCCAGGCGAATATGGTGGCAATGGGATTCGTGGATGTCTTTTCACCTTTGAGATAGCGATAGTAATGACGTGTCACTGTCCCGTGCGCAGCTTCATACTCGAATTGCCCATTGGGTGAAACGAGGACCGATGTCATCATAGCCAAGCTACCTGAAGCTGCGGCGATAAAGTCTGACATCACATCGCCGTCATAATTTTTCAGAGCCCAGATAAAACCGCCTTCGGATCGTACGACTCTGGCGACCGCATCATCAATCAAGGTGTAGAAATATTCGATACCCGCCTTCGCAAAGGCTTCTTTATAATCTGACTCATAAATCTCAGCGAAAATATCCTTGAAGCGATGATCATAGACTTTGGAGATCGTATCCTTGGTAGAAAACCAGAGATCGACCTTCTCGCTGAGCGCGAAGCGAAAACAGGAGTGCGCAAAAGCCGTGATCGATGCGTCCGTATTGAACTGGGCTTGCAGGATACCGCTATCCGCAAAATCGAAGATATCCTCAGATTCACTCCGTCCATCTGCACCTGTGAACGTCAAGGTAGCCACACCGGCTTCCGGGACAGCTAATTCTGTAGCTTTATAGACATCACCGTAAGCATGACGCGCAACGATGATGGGTTTCTTCCAGCTTCTGACGAAAGGCTTGATATTCGACAGGAGGATTGGCGCTCTGAAGACCGTTCCGTCGAGCTCTGAACGAATAGTTGCATTCGGGCTCGGCAAGAGTTTCTTCAGCTTATACTCCTCAACGCGCTGTTGATTCGGCGTGATCGTCGCACACTTTACTGCAACACCCAGCTCCAGTGTGCGTCTAGCAGCATCGAAGGTAACCTGATCGGCCGTTCTATCTCGCTCCTCGAGTCCCAGATCGAAATACTCCGTTTTGAGCTCAACGTAGGGATGGATCAGAATATCTTTGATCATCTGCCAACAGATGCGTGTCATTTCGTCCCCATCCATTTCAACAAGCGGGGTGTGCATACGGATTTTACTCATAATTATTTCCTTTCAGGGATACCACGGCAAAGTCAGTCAAAACAACCATATTATAGGCAGGGGGCGGATTAGCCGTCAATCTGTGGGTGGCCTTAAAGCCTGAAGAATCAAGAGCTCCAGCCCGTTATCGTCTGTCAGTTTGCCGCTCTTAATCCCGTAGTCTGTATCTGCGCAGAGAATATAGATATACCTCAGTTGCTTTGGCGAGAACTTATTTTTCTGCCGCCATAACTTATCGGCCACGAATTTCCCGCAGTTCAGACGACTCATCAGTTCTTGCACCGAGTCTGTAGATGATGCCACCAAGAGATTCCGAAAATGGCGTGCGATCATGAAGAGCATGTACTGGGGAGCAGTTTTCTGTTCGAGCATCGCCGAATAGACTTTGAGCGCATCCTCACTTTGATGTCCGGCCAAAGCATCCGTCAACTGGAAGATCGTCCCTCTGATATCCGGAATACTGATGTCATCGACATACGCCTCGTCGATCTGTCCCAGGCCTTCTCTCCGAGCTGCGAGACTGAGCTTCTGTAACTCATTTCTCAGTAGGTGCATACTTCTGCCACAACGCTCAACGAGACTTTCTGCTGCCGCTCTCTGGATACGAATCTCATAGCGATTCAGGTAAGCTGTAACCCAAGCGATCAGTTCGCCCACCGTTTCCGCCGCCAACTCGACCCTACGGCCCCGTTGATCAATCTCTTGGAGCAGTTTCTTGGAACGCTTATCGATCTTTGATTCATCGAAAACTAGCACGGCATGCGGATTGACCGCTTCCAGGAGCAACATACAGTCATCGTAATATGATGAGCCGCCGGAGGAGAATAAGCCCGTATCTTTCAGGACAAGGACTCTACGTTCAGATAGAAATGCAGGTGTTTTTAGCTCCTGGGCGAGTTCATTGAAAGCCAAGCGAGCCGGTTTACCTTCCAGTTCCAGAGTCCTTCCGTCCAGATCAGCTGCTGCCGGATCTAAGGCGAGTTTCTCGATCGTTTTGAGGACATGCTCTCGAAGATAGGCCTCATCACCATAAAGGAGATAGACCGGATGTAGGACACCTTGTTTTAACTCCTGCATTGTCTGTTTGTAGCTATATTCCTTCCCAATCACAATCACCCCTCCAGTCTTCTGATTTTAGCATAGTCATCAGGCAGATAGAGCTCTCGGACGGTTTTGGCCAAAGCCGGGGCCAGGCTCCTTTTCCTGAGTACCCAGCTGCCCTCAAGATCTGTTCTACAGATATAAGCATAGCGTTGGAGCACCTCCAGGACTTCAGGCTTAGGATGCCCATAACGATTGCGATAGCCCACGCTGATCAGCGCAACCTGTGGCTTCACCGCCGCTAAGAATTCTTCAGAGGTCGCCGTCGCGGCGCCGTGATGGGCAACATGTAAGATGTCGGCCTCGAGCCTCATCTCCCGAGCCAGTAACTGTTCTTCAGCAGCGAAGCCTGCATCCCCCATCCAGAGGGCCCTCACACCCCTAAAGTCGCTGAAAAAGACCAGACCGGAATCATTGCGGTCGGCCGTTTCCGAAAGAGGTTCAAGAAATACCAGACGGAAATCCTCAAGTCCTAGGCTTTGGCCGGTTTCGATGGTGAGAATATTGCTGCCCCCACCTCCCTGATGAATAGAAGCTCGAAGGGAAGCCACTTTCTCCTCGTCTTCAGCACTGTGCGCCCCCAGCACAATATTCTTGACTTCTAAACCATTTTGCAAGAGCACATTCAGTGCTTCCGAGTGATCCTGATCCAGGTGGGTGAGTACACAGTAATCAATCTTCCGAATCTCCAGAAACTTTAGGAAGGCTTCCAGGTCACGGCTGAAGTTCTGAGGGCCGCTATCGATTAGGATGGCAGTCTTCCCGTTCCAGAAAAGCGAGGCATCCCCCTGGCCCGCATCCAGAAAGTACAAACCATGGAGGCTCAAGCGATAGAACGTAACCCCTAGAAAAATAAGCACACAACACACGAGTTGCTTAAGTCGATAATGTGCCTTCCTCCTGCTGCCGAAAAGCCAATGGTAAGGTATGAGAGGCAATCCTACAAGAATCATTCTGTCGAAGAAGAGGCCGGTGCCTTTCAATCCGGACAGCACAGAGAAAAGCAGCTCTAATCCTTGATAAAGTATGCGCAATGCCATACCCAACCAAGCTGCGATAGGACCGAAACCCAGCAGAAGAAAAATGAATGCCCAGACCAGGAGAATTTCGGTCAATGGCAATAAAAGCAGATTGGCGATGAGTCTGATTGGTAGAAAATCTCTTCCCCCCTGCCAACTGAAAGGCAAGAGAAAAAGCTGAATACTCAGATAAAGTCTTATTTTGCTGCTGATGAAATTTGTTTGTTCAGACGAGGCCTGGAGATAGACCGCCTGCGTCGCACAGCAGGACATGAGAAAACCGCTACTGATCAATAACCTCGGTTGAAAAAGTCCGATCAAAAGGATGGAGAGATAAAGATAATTATCTGAAATGGTTCTCCTACCTCGATGATGATACGCCAGTTCGATCGCCTTCATGAGAGCTGCTCGGAGCATAGCCGCCTGCCCGATGCTGATCCCGGTCAACAGAAGGAGTGACGCAAGTTGAAAGTAGAGCCTGGACCTTGGTTTCCGAACCAGACGTCGACTCAAGGGACTCAGTGCAGATAAACAGAGGCTGACATTCGTTCCTGAGGCTACGAGCACATGTGAGAGTCCGAAGTCTCGGAACTCCTCTTCGGAATCGCCGGGCAGATAGCTCTCATCCCCATAGAGCATAGCAGCCGTTACACCACCCGCCTCCCTACCGCTGGCCCTGAGTAAACGCGATGTCAGCTGATCTCTCAGTCGTAAGAAGAGATTAATTACAGGCCGCCTACGTCCCTGCACAGCTTCGATCCGTGCACTGTCCTCATCCCACCAACTCAGTTGAGCATAACAGCCTTGCTTCACCAACCAGGCAGAGCTGGAAAACCCTCCGGGTACCCGGGCGGCAGTCAATCGTTCGAAGCGGGCGTTCACAGTCAGGATTTGTCCGGAGTAAATGGTGCGGTCTGAATTGAGTGGTCCTCTGATGTAGACACGGAGTCCTTTAGCCGGACCACTGTTGATAAGTGCTTTCCCGGCCAAAGTCCGGTCTATACGGTTATGTGTCACATTCTCTATTTTCACCTGATAAGTATCTGATGTATATCTGCCGGTCTGACGCAGCAAGTCCGTTTGCTCTCTTTGGTAGATAAAGAAATACAAAACCACAACGAGGAAGATGATCTGAATGACTTGACGAAACAGACGGGGCTGCTGTGCCAGGTAGTAGGCAAGTAATATCCAGAGGAAGCCTAGCCCTAGTACTGAAAAAATGCTAACGCGAAGCACGGCCACCTGCGCACACAAGAGCAGCAAGAGGACAGGAATTAACCCTGGCCGAATCCGCCAGAAATGCATTATTCGGGGCGATAAGAACTTAGTCAGCATTGTGCGAGAAAACCTCCTTAGGAGGTTTTAGCATAAGCTGTATTAAGCCTTCTCAGGTGCAACAAAAGGCTACAATTTGCAACACTTTAGATATAGGTACTGATGGCTTGTCTTATCTCATCGATGCCGCTGCGCTTCGTTGTAGAGACCACGAAATACGGAACACCTGCAGGGATACTGCCGTTCTGCTTGAATGCCTGAACCTGGCGATGAATCTGGGCTTTACTTAGCTTGTCCGCTTTATTCAGGACCAGTAAATAAGAAATATCATTATGTTCCAACCAGTCCATCAGCATTAGATCTTGTTCAGTCGCTCCGTGACGGATATCGATCAGCACGAGTGTAAGTGCGATCGGCCGGTCTGAAGTCAGATAATCATCAGCCAGACGATTGATCTTCTCAACGACTTCCTGAGAGGCTCTGGCGTAGCCATAACCGGGGAGGTCTGTCAGATAGAAAGCATTATCGACCTCGAAATAGAGCACTAGGCGGGTTTTGCCCGGGGACTGGCTCACTCGGGCCATCGTCTTGCTGTTCGTCAAGGCGTTGATTAAGCTGGACTTACCGATATTCGATCTGCCGGCGAGGACAACTTCAGGCAATCCATCCTGCGGACATTGATCGAGACGTCCGGCGGTATGTGTATGTTTTGTGTTCTGAAAATTGAATCGTGGCATGATGCTCCTGTTCCTATGCGCGTTTCACGGTTCGGGACTTTCGTCTATAATAACACGTGGATGCTGATATTATCAGACGCTCGGAGGCAATACACATGAATGAGAATTCAGTAATGGGGCAGCAGAACTATTACGCATACGACCAATACGGAGATAATCCGATGATACCTGTAGGACCGATCGGTTTGGTCCCGATGGCAAGCTCACTGGAATTCAGTCACAAAGTAAATGATCACCTTATCACCCGCCGTTCACAATATTCATCTGAAGAAGACAGAGATTTACCGGGCTTTCTCAGGGATAACTACATACTCGATGTACGCTGTAGCCGTTTCCCGACCGGCGAAGGCAAAGCTCTGTTCAAAGACTCGGTCCGTGGCCATGACCTTTTCATCCTCTGTGATGTCATGAATTATTCGGTCACCTACGACTTCTATGGTAGGCAGAAACCGATCACCCCTGATGAGCACTTTCAGGACCTGAAACGCATAATTCTGGCCGCCAGTGGCAAATCCCGGCGAATCAATGTGATTATGCCCTTTCTTTATGAGTCCCGGCAGCATAGAAGGAGTTCACGCGAATCGCTGGACTGCGCATTTATGCTGGAAGAACTCAATAATCTCGGCGTCGAGAATGTCATCACCTTCGATGCACATGATATTCGCGTGGCCAATTCGGTACCAATCTCAGGATTCGAAAGTATTCCTTTGACCTATCAAATGCTCAAAGCCATGTCCAACCGCATTCCCGATCTCGAACTGACCGGCGACAATCTCATCTTCATCAGTCCAGATGAAGGGGCTATCGGTCGCTCCATGTATTACTCATCTATGCTACAGGTGCCTTTCGGTACCTTCTACAAACGCCGTGATTACACGCGTGTCGTGGATGGTCGTAATCCTATCTCCGCCCACGAATTTCTGGGCGATAATGTGGAAGGCAAAGACGTCATCGTCGTAGACGACATGATCTCCAGTGGGGATTCCATGCTGGATATTGCCAAAGAGATGAAGAAGAGAAAAGCGCGCCGCGTCTTCTGCGCGGTATCCTTTGCTCTATTTACTTCAGGGCTCGATAAGTTCAATCAAGCTTACGAAGATGACCTGATTGATGGTGTCCTGGGCTCGAATCTCACCTATCGTTCTCCTCAACTGCTGGCAGCCCCCTGGTTTATTGATGTGGACTGTTCGAAGTTCGTAGCGCTCATTGTAGATGCGATCAATCACGACTCTTCACTCCATACGTTGGTCAACCAAACCGCCAAAATCAATCGTCTACTCGAAAGCTCCAGAACTAGAAAAGAGGCAGGTCTATGAGTCAGCTCCAGTTTGAATTCGATGATTCCTATTATCTCTATAAATCCGACGGCGCAAACTTCATGAACACAAACGGGCCCGTCGGGCTGATCGCTCTCCCCGGCACGGAAGCCTTCGTGGAGCAGGTCAATCGCGAACTCTATACAATTAGATTACGTACGATCCAACGCTACCCGCAGTTTCTCAGTTCGGAACCGGGCTTTATCAGAAATTCTTTTTTGGTCAAAAATGAGATTGCGCGCTTCTCTTCCGGGGAAGGCAAGGCTACATTGAAGTCAACCGTCCGCGGCCATGACATTTATATCTTCTGTGACGTCACGAATCACTTCGAGTCGATGAAGATGTTCGGCTTGGAAGTACCTTTAGGACCGGATGATCACTACCAGAATCTGAAACGGACCATTCTCGCCTGTTCCAGTAAGGCTAGGAATGTCAATGTTGTCATGCCCTATCTCTATCAGGGTAGGCAGGATAAACGAAATTCCAGAGAATCTCTCGATGCCGCGAACGTGTTGAAAGAGCTAAACTACATGGGGGTCAAAAACATCATTGCCTTCGATCCACATGATTCACGTGTAGAGAACGCAATTCCACTTCATGGTATTGAGAACATCCCCACTTCATTCCAACTTCTCTCTGCTCTTATCCAGGATTATCCTCACATCAACTTCAATGATCCCAACAATGTCATGATCATCAGCCCGGACGAGAACGGCATGCAAAGAGCGGCTTATTACAGCTCCCTGCTTGGCCTCTCCTTAGGTACTTTCTACCGTGAAAGGGATTACGAAACAACGATCGATGGAGAGAATCCGATCATCAACCACAAATTCCTGGGTGACGACCTGAACGGCAAAACGGCGATCATCATTGACGACATGATCAATTCCGGGGATACCGTTACAGAAACCGCCTACCGCTTGAAAAACGAACTCAATGCAGATCAGATCATTGTCCTGGTCACTTATCCTATCCTGACACAGGGCACGAGTTCACTGGATGAAGCCTATGCTGAAGGTTATATCAATCGCGTCTATGGGACCAATCTCAATGCGCATTCTGAAGAAATGCTCGAGGCGCCGTGGTATCGCGACGTCGATCTGTCTACAATGACCGCAGAACTGATCGATGCCCTCAATCACCAGGCTTCGATCTCCGGCATCCTCGATCAGACAGATAGAATTGTCGACATGTTGGAAGAAACGAAACATGTCCAAAACTTCATGCACAGTGATAAATAGCAAAAAAGCACGAATTCTCGTGCTTTTCGCTTTTATCAGAATGGTAGATATTGCCTACCGTTAATCAACAACCAGACAATCCCGTAGCCTAGCGCGGTGAATACAAGTAAAAACACTAACCAACTCAAGAATCGCCTGATGCCACCGCGGCGTTGTCTGCGCCTTGCCCTTGGCGCCGGGGCCGGCTGTTCGACGGGTGCTGTTCCATCCGAATATCGCTGATCATACATTCTTTGTTTCAGCGCCGGATTTTGGCCACCTTCGCGTGGACGCTCGTAAGGATTAGCAGGTTTGGCAGGCTGCTCAGGGCTAGGCAAAGGTTTCTGTCTCATATCTTCCTTCTCTTTACGTTGATTCTGCCGATTCACTGCTTCGGCTCTGGCTCTGAGGTATTTGTCTTCCTGCTCCTGGGTCAGACCGCCGGGTGAACGACGTACAGGTGCAACTGTCGTTTCTTCCGGAGCCTCAGGTGGATTCACATTTGCTACCGGTTTGAGTTTTATCTCCCCGTGGGGATAGACCTGAACAGGTTCAACAGGCTCGAGGGTATCACTATCCGGAGTCTCTTCAGTGTCCGGCAGGTCAGACGCTACGTCCTCCCTCAAATCTCTAATTTCGATAAGGATCAGGGTGATATTGTCTGAACTTCCCGCAGCTTCAGCAAGGTTAACCAGGTCATGGACTTTGGCCTGAACAGAAGTTTCATCTGCCAAGACGTTACGAATCGTATCTCGAGGTAGAACACCGGAAATCCCATCAGAGCATAATAGAAAAAGATCCTGAACACGTGGCTCAATATCATCTACAAGGAAATAACTTAACTCACCACCGTTGGCTTCTTTCCCCAAATAATTGATGAGACTATGGCGCATGGGGTGTTTAGAGGCTTCTTCACCTGTCAAGAGTCCGAGGGAGCGTAGTCTTCCGGCATGACTGTCATCTCGCGAAATCTGTTTCAACCAACCGTCACGGAAGTGAAACACTGCGGAATCACCCATATTGGCCAAAAGAGCGGAGTTATTACGCAAGATGAGGACGCTGATTGTTGCTCCCATCTGTCCGTCTGCTTCATCCGCACTTAGGTTTCTTTGCACGATGTAGTTATTGCGTTCATTCAGATAGTCATCGATCTCGCTGTGGTCTAGCTCGCCGGTGCCGGCTCTGAGGTCACGTTCCAAAGCTCCTAACTCAGATACGGCAATCCTGGCAGCGATCTCGCCACGGGCCATGCCACCCATGCCGTCTGAGATGGCATAGACTTGAACTGCGCCATCTGTTTCGAAGCTCTGATCATAAGTGCTGGAGAGCTCATAGCCTTTACGGAATCGCCCATTATAGTAAAAATTATCTTCGTTCTTTTGCCGTACATGTCCTACATCTGAATATACGGCACCTTCTACTTGCAGCATGAACCCCCCTATTGAGCCTCGCCCCAGATAAATTCATGTAAAGCCGGAATCTGTCTTGCAGGATCATAGATCATATTCCAGTTGTTGTAATTTACATCGAACATGCCTTCCTGCGGCACATAGTACTGATCGACATTGTTCATGGAGCCAACGGCTTTGAACCCGATACCCATGACATCTGTACGGGATATATTCGTTTCCAATTCGTCCAGCACTGTTACAGCAAAATGGCCTTGGGCCAAAATATTGCGCTCCGAAAATTCTTTGATGATGGTTTCCATCAACACGCGCTGACGAGAGGTTCTACCGAAATCCGAGTCGATCTTACGAATCCTGGCCCAGGATATTGCCTGAACGCCATCGACTTTCTGTGCGCCGGCAGTTTCCAGCAAAGGCGTTTGCTTTTCGACACTTGCGGCCATGCCGGGAATCAGCTCATTGGTGGCAACACGTTCCGTCTCCGAGATATCAAGTGTGACACCGCCTAAGGCATCGACGAAGCGAATGGCACTCCAAAAATCAAACATCATGAACTTCTGAATATCGAGGTCCAGATTCGCATTAAGGGTGTTGATCAGCATGCCGATGCCACCGTAGGCATAGGCCGCATTCACCTTATGACGATTACCGTTCATGTCATTCATCGCCATTTCTGTATCTCTGAGGACAGACGTGAGTTTCACTGAGTTATGGCGCCGATCAACAGTAACGATAATAATGCTGTCAGCACGCGCGGATTCTTCGCCTCTGGAATCAATTCCAAACACCAGGATATTTTCGACGAGTGCTTCTTTCTGATCCACAGCATTTATGGGGTATCTGGGATCCACCTTGAGAGAGACTTCTCCCATGTGCGTTCCGCCTTCGGCATGGTCATTATATTCTTCCAGCCCGGCTGTACTTCCTGTTTCAACACCCTTGATATTGATATATTCCATCGTGCCCAGGGCATTCCAGAAGAACAGGAAAACACCCAATAAGAGACCTATTATTGCTGTCAGGATACGACCGAACACGAAACCTGCTCCTCTTCGCCTCTGACGATATTCTACATGTGACATAATCTAATCGCTTTCCTGATTAACCGGTGTTCAACACCGATTGTGGCTTAATCACCCAATTATAACACCATGACAGGCTAATACTGAAATGATAGAATATCCCGCGTGAGGTGAACCAAATGAGTATTATCAACCATCAAGCCTTAACGGATCTGAAACCGGGAAGCAAAATCTATTTCATCGGCATTGCCGGAATCAGTATGTGCGGTCTGGCAGAGATTTCCCTGCATCTGGATTTCAAAGTAGCAGGTTCAGATCCCAGAAGTTCCCTTCAGGTTCTGAATCTTCGGAATTTAGGCGCTGAGATCAACGCTGAGCAGGTCGGAGACAATATCGATAGTTTCGATCCTGAGCTGGTTGTCTATTCTTCTGCGATCCCTGAGACGAATCCCGAACGCGCTAGAGCTGTAGAACTGGGGATACAGACGGTAAGCCGTGCGGAATACCTCGGCTGGATCACCCGTTCGTATCGCACGGTCATCAATGTCGCGGGGACACACGGCAAAACCACGACTACAGCGATGACCTCCATGATCTTAATCAAGTCAGGGGCAAACCCCACAGTCCATTTAGGTGCGGATCTGGACGATTTCAATCAGAGCACGGTGCATCTGGGCAACAGTTCGAATCTCTTCGTCTCCGAAGCATGTGAGTACAAGAATAGTCTGCTTAATTTCTACTCCACAACGGCTGCAATTCTGAATATTGATGCTGACCATATGGACTTCTTTACGGATATTGATGATATTATTGACACCTTTGTCCGTTTCGGTGCAGATCTCCCTGAAGAAGGTAATCTCGTTATCCCCTTCCACAGTAAGCATTTCGGCACATATATGGAACGCTTACGTTTGACTCGACTCGAGGAGGGTCACACCTTACCCAATATCGTGACTTTCGGTCCTTTCGCTGAAGACCAGGCAGTACAACCCACTTTCTATTACAAGAATTTGAGCTATGAAGATGGCTTACCGCACTTCTCCGTCTACTATAACAACGAGCTTTATCGCCATATCAAACTGGCAATCCCCGGGGAACACAATGTATTGAATGCGCTGGCTGCTATTGCTTGCGCCCACTTGAATGGCGGTACACCTGAAGCTGCGAGGGCGGTTTTGGCCACCTTCAAAGGCGCCGGCGGACGCTTCACGAAAGTCGGTACTTATAAGGGGGCTACAGTCATCGCAGACTATGCGCATCATCCCACGGAAATTGCGGCAACGCTCCAGGCTGCAGATCAAATGCCCCATCGGAAGATCTGGCCGATCTGTCAGATCCTGAACTATACCCGCGCCAATGATCATTACGAATACTATATCGATGTCTTTGAGGACAGAGAAGAAGTAATTTTCTATAAGATTTATACGACTCGTGAAACCGATACCTTAGGCATGTCAGCGGAGCGCTTTGTCGAAGACATCCGCTCCAGAGGGAGAACTGCTTTCGCGGCTAACACCAGAGAAGAACTCGAAAACTTGCTCGCTGAGCGTATCGCTCCGGATGATATCCTGCTTTTCCTCGGTCCCGAAGGGATCCGAGACCTGGCTGCTGAGATGTGCCAAGGCCCGGATGGTGTCTTCCTGCATCACGGCTAAGCTTAATACTGCCCAACAAAAAACACCGGATCGCTCCGGTGTTTTTTTATTGGGTTTAGTTTAGTTTACTCTTCATCTTCCAACTGTTCAGAGATGGGCCTGAACTGTTCAGGGAGCTCAATGTCATCCGTTTCAGGTTCAGAAGCGTCTTCGGATGGTTCATCTGAGGATTCGCTTTCGACCTTCTCTTCTACCTGCTCAACGATCTCTTCCGCTTCCGGTGAGAAAGCCGGTTCCGGATTACTGGAGACCATAGAACTGGAGTCAATCGACAAGGGCTGTTGCTGATCTTTCTCGACTTTGCGGAAGCCGAAAATCTCGTCTCTCCCCTTGTTCTCCGCTTGCTTTCTATTTTATTTCTTTATAAGCAAAAAATGTTCAGCTAAGCGAAACAGGGGCACCGGCAACTTCTTTTTGCTTGTGGCAGAAAGGGGATGCCATTTCTTGCCCAAAACT
>CAZJTS010000029.1:13613-15076 GCA_964548975.1 uncultured Fastidiosipila sp. | reverse complement strand
GATGTCCTCTATACCGTGAATTTTCAGGGTAAGCGCATCAGGTTTTGGCCGGATGTGGAGCGTTTCATCGAGGAGCTCTCCGCCGCCTTCCCGTCGGAAGCCGAGAACATCAGGCGTTTCTACAAGGATATCGAGACCATGTACACCCACGTGATGATCGACCATCCGACCTACGCGACTCCGGATGAGACGGACCTAGCCGATGCGAAGGCAGGCTTCCTCAAGCATCCCTGGTCTTATCTGAAGTTCCTGTCGTTTCTCAATCGTTCGGCCAAAGACCTGCTCAAGGATTACTTCAAGGCGCCTGAGATCTTCTCCTTCTTCGATAAAATGACCTCGACTTATTGCTACACCACAGTTGAAGAATCGCCGGCGGTGCTGGCATCAGTCATGTTCATCGATAATCACGTCGGCGGCAGCTATTATCCCGCTGGCTCAACGCTTTTTCTGCCGGGGAAGCTGGAAAAGGTGATTGAGGAGCACGGCGGTGAGGTCCTCTACAATACCGAGGTCACCGAAATCCTCACCAAAGGCAAAAGCGCTTACGGCGTGCGCCTGAAGGATGGCAGCGAGCTCCAAGCCAAACACATCATTTATTCCGGCACAGTCTGGAATCTCTATGGCAAGCTACTCCGGACTACACGTAAGCAAAAAGCCTGGGCTGAACGGCAGGTGCCGACTTATCCCAGCGTGGTCTTCTATGCCTATGTCGACCGGGACGTGATTCCCGAGGGGACCTCTGCGGTGGAGATGCTGGTCGGTAACCCCGATACGCTGGATGAGAGCGAAGTGACTGCCTATATCATGAGCCTGACGGATCGGACACTTTGTGCTGACGACGGCCATGTCGTGTTAGCGATTGGGCCGAGCTGGCGAGAGTGGAGTACAGAGCCGGAGCGGTACCGAGCCCAGAAGGCGGAAGAAGCGGCCCGTCTGACAGCTGTGCTTGAGAGACGATTCCCGGGCTTTGGCCAAAGTATCCGCTTCGCAGAAGTCGCTACGCCCCGGACGATCGAACGTTATACACTGAAAAACGGTGGCGCGGTTGCGGGGCCTAAACAAATGCTGGGCCAGCACATGCTGAAGCGCCTGCGCACCCGTTCGGACTGGGAGAATCTTTATTGTTGCGGGGAATCCACGGTGATGGGGACGGGTACGCCCACGGTGACCACGTCCGGGATAAGTGCGGCGAATGCTATTCTGAAAAAGCTTAAACGCCCTACTTACAAATATGATCCCGACCGCGCTAATTTTGTGAGCGTTGTCGAGGGGCCGATCACCGAGAACGAACTCTACCCTTGGCTTGATGCCGGGCTCCGCCGGCAGATGCGGCAGGCGGACATGTGCTACTACTGTGAGCACCCTACCTGTTCCAAAACGCTGGATATTCGCGGGATTATGCGCCGTTTGGCGGTCGGGAACGTGCGAGGGGCGAGTGAAATTGCCCGCCGCTTCCCGGAATC
>CAZJTS010000029.1:0-13603 GCA_964548975.1 uncultured Fastidiosipila sp. | reverse complement strand
CGTGTGAGTCTCGCTGTATCAGGACGAGGCAAGGCCTGGCACCTGTGCCGATCCGTGAACTGATTGATGGTATCCGGCCATGACTAATGTGGACTGTCTCATCGTTGGCGGCGGGATCGCCGGCCTGACCGCAGCCGCGTATCTGACGCGAGCCGGCCGCGAGGTGCTGCTGCTCGAACGCAATGAGAAGGTAGGCGGCCTGATCAGCGGTTTTTGGCAGGAAGGTTTCTATTTTGACGCCGGCGTTAGAGCTTTCGAGGATTCCGGGATTCTGCTCCCGATGCTCCGTCAGCTCGGACTGGATCTCGACCTGATTCGGAGCCCGATTCGGATCGGCTTGAAGGATCGCTCGATTGCGTTTACGCCTGAACAGGGACTCGATGACTATCGGGAGATGCTACAGCACTTCTTCCCTGACGAGCGAGCTGACATCGACCGCATCATCTCTGAGATCCGCCGCATCGTGGGCTATATGGATGTCATCTACGGCATCGAAAACCCGCTCTTCGCCGATCGGCTGGAGGATAAGCGCTATCTGCTCACCGAGCTCCTTCCCTGGTACCTGCGCTACCAGAGGAAAATCGGCAAAGCCTCCCGCCTGAACCTCCCGGTCAATGAGTACTTGAGCCGTTTCACTGCCAACCGGGCGCTCATCGATATGATCACCCAGCACTTTTTCGATCAGACGCCGACCTTTTTCGCGCTGAGTTACTTCTCGCTTTACCTGGATTATCTCTATCCGCGGCGAGGCACAGCTCGCTTGCCGGAGCAGCTCTGTCAGCTGATGCGACAGCAGGGCGGCGAGATTCGTTATCGTACGGAAATCCGACATGTTGATCCCCTGGCCAAAATCGCCGTTTCTGCGGAAGGTGAAACATTTCATTACCGCCACCTGATTTGGGCGGCTGACGCTACCGCGCTTTATAAGGCAGTCCCTGAAGGTAGCGTGGAGTTCCGGGCCAAGAAACAGAAAATCCTAAACCACCCGGACGGCGATTCTGTCCTGACGCTTTACAGTGCCTGCAAGCTGCCGCCGAAGTATTTCGCAGAAAAGATCGGTCCCCACGGCTTCTATACACCGGAGCTTCGCGGCTTGAGCGCTCTCGAGGACACTGCGGATCTCAAGGCTTACTTCGACCTGACCACCTATGAGATTTCCATCCCGGCGCTCCGCGAACCCACGCTCGCACCGGAAGGTCAGACCGGCCTTATTATCAGCACCCGTTTCCCTTATGCTGTGGCAAAGTCCTACGCCGATGAAGGCCGCTACACTGAACTGAAAAAAATGGCCGAAGCCCTGATCCCGGAGATCCTGGACAGAACGATCTTCCCGGGCTACAAAGAATCGCTGCTCTTCCAGACCTGTTCCACACCGTTGACTCTGGAACGAATCAATGGTAGCAAAGCTGGTGCCCTGACCGGCTGGGCTTTTACGACGGACGGCATACCATCAGAGAACCGGCTCAAAAAGATTCCGGAATCCATTCACACTCCGATTCCCGACGTTTATCAGGTCGGGCAGTGGAGTTTCAGCCCGGCCGGTGTACCCACCTGTATTCTCACGGGGCGATTCGCGGCGGACCACATTATCAAACTGGATCGAGGAAAAGGATCATCTGTTTGAGGTCGTAGTATTGATCCCGGATTTTGACTCCTCGAGGCAGGTGGCCATACGTTTCAAATCCGAATTTCTCATATAGACCTAGCGCGCGATCGTTGTCGCTTCGCACTTCCAAGGTAATTTGTTCGATGCCCCGGGCTTTGGCCCAAGTTATGGCCTCAGTAAGCAATGCTGAGCCGACCCCCTGACCCCAAAAAGTCTTGAGGACACTCATTCCCAGTGTCGCAGTATGCTGAACCCTGGGCCGTCCCCGACTTGAAAGATGACATGACCCTATGATCCGGTCATCTCTCAGGGCCACAAACATGGCTTGTCGATCGGAATTCTGTAATCGAGTGAGGAAGGTTCGCTCTTCAGCTTCACTCAATCCGACACCTTCGGATCCGAAGAGGAGATAATCGGTCTGGCCACCAATCTCTTCCATATAAGCCAGCAAATCCGCCGCGTCATCGGCTACGGCTTGCCGAATATGAAGTTTATTCATAACTACACCTCTCTGTGGTCTCGATTTCAGGTTATGCGCAGTTTATTCTGTGGTCTCGATTTCAGGTTCGTCCGCATCTCCAACGCAGTAGCTCACAATACTCGAGATTTTGGCCAAAGTAATTAATTACATAAATTCGGGACATTTTCTCGAGTTTAGTGATTACCTCCTGAAAAAAAAGGCTCCGCAAGCACCAAGCAGCGAAGCCGAAACATTGCGTGACTAAAACCTACCTACGCCTCGTCCTGCTCAACTACATCTTCGTCGGGGACATCAGGCGTCACCTGATCCAAGCCCAAGAACTTGATGAGCTGCTCGGGCTCGAGCCGGTGGCCGGAGCCTTTGCCCTGGAAGAAACTGTGTTCTTCGATCAGGTGCATGTGGAGGTCTGACCAGTTCATGGTCTCGCCTGTTCGGAGGTTCGTTACGGCGCTGTTGCGTTTGGCCGCGCGGCGGGCATCCTTGAAGGGGCAGCCGAGCCAGCCCATCCATTCATCAACAATGACGGAGTAGCCGTCGACTTCAACGGGGTTGCCGATACCGGCGGTTCCCGCACGGGTGATCTTGCGCATGACTTTGACCAGGTCTTTGGCCTCGATATTGAACGCCTGCAAAATCGCCTTGTCATCGTCGATGATCTGCTGCAGAGCTCTGTTGTCATCGCCCAAATAGCCATCCAGCGTCTGAGCGCCTGGCCGCATATCGTGTTTTACATCTCTGTCTTTCGGGCTCTCTTTCATCTCTAGACCTCCTTAGAATTTGTCGAAGAAAATCGCATCGTCAGTGAAACCGATCTCGTGGAGGGCGGAAATACTGGCGTTCAGCATACCGGGGCCGCCGCAGAGATAGGCTTCCTTGCCGTCTGCATCGGGCACGTGCCGGCGCATAACGTCGACGACTGTGCCCTTCTCACCTTCCCAACCGTCGCCTTCGGTCGAGCCGGAGAGCGCAGGTACGAAGTGGAATTTCGGATGCCGTTTCTCGAGCTCAGCGAACTCTTCCACATAGAAAATGTCACGCGTGGTGACCGCTCCGAAGAAATAATAGATTTCATAGTCGAGTTCACGCTCGATGATGTCGTAGATCAATGAGTACATCGGCGCCATACCGGAACCGCCGGCGATCAGGACCAAGGTGTGGATGCCTTCCCCACCGCGGAGATAGAAGTCACCGTAAGGACCCGAGAGGCGAACTTCGTCGCCTTCCTTGAGCGCGTCATGGACGTAACCGGTCGCAATACCGTCCGGCACACGACGGATGATCAGGTCAATGTAATTATTAACCGACGGCGGTGAAGCGATCGAGTAAGCGCGGAAGACTTCCTCACGGATCTTCGCATAAGGCTTCGTGTAGAACTGAACGAACTGGCCGGCCTTGAAACGAATTTCTTCATTATCGTGGAGGCGCATATGCACATGTTTGATGTCGTGTGTCAAATCCGTGATCTTCTCGACCGTGGACATGTACTCCTTGATATTGAAGAGCTCTTCAGGAATGTAGATGACCATGTCACCCTTCACCTTTACCTGGCAGGACAGGCGGAAATCCGACTCTCTTTCCTTCTGGGTCAGGTAGGGTTCTTCCGTCGGGAGGAGCACACCGGCGCCTTCCTTGATCTGAACCTTACACAGCCCGCAGGTGGCCTTGCCGCCGCAGGCGGACGGGATGAAGATCTTCTGTTGGGCCAGGGTCGTCAGGAGTGAGGAACCGCCCTCGATTTCCAGGACCTTCTCGCCGTCGTTGATGTCGATCTTACAGGTGCCGTAGTTGTTCAATACACGCTCCGCAAGTGAAATTACAATGGCCAAAGCCACCGATATCAGAGAGATGCTCCCGGTTGTCTGCAGAATCTGAACTAGTAATGCTGGCATACTTCATCTCCCTTTCTATTGAATCGTGAATATTCCGGAGAAGCCGACGAATGCCATGGCCATAATCCCCGTAATAATGAAGGTGATCGCAGGGCCGCTCACTCCGGGAGGAAGTTTCGCCCGCGACATGCGTTCCCTAACAGCCGCCATCATGCAGATCGCGAGCCACCAGCCGATACCGCTGCCGAGGCCAAAGAGCACGGACTGGAGGAAGTTGTAACTACGGATGACCATGAAGAGCGTGCCGCCCAGTATGGCGCAGTTCACCGTAATCAGAGGCAGGAAGATACCGAGTTTCGCATGAAGATCCGGCAGATAACGATCCATAAACATTTCCAGAATCTGGACCGTTGCAGCGATAACCATGATAAAGACAATGTTCCGCAGATAATCAATATTCAGCGGCAGGACAACATAGCGATAAATGACCCAGTTCAGGGCGTTGGTCAGAACCATGACCAGCGTGACGGCCTTGCCGAGACCGGTTGCGGTCTTATATTCACCGGAAACCGAGATATAAGAACACATGCCAAGAAAGTTGGCGAAGATCATGTTGCTGGTGATTATGGACGCAAAGAAGATAATCCAGGGACTAATCGGCGGGTACATCATTTAGCAGCTCCTTCCTGTGCCTTGGCTTCTTTCTTCGCTTTTCTGGCATTGATGAACCAGATCATCGCACCGATGATGAAGAAGGCGGCCGGCGGCATCACCATGATCGTCCAGGTCTCGAATGCTTCAGGCATAATTTGGAAGCCGAAGACTGTACCGAAGCCCAGAATCTCACGGATGAAGGCGATCAGCAGAAGCACCATGGTGTAGCCGAGTCCGGAGAAAAATCCGTCGAGTGCGGCCGGTAGCGGCGGGTTCTGCTGCGCATAAGCCTCCGCACGTCCCATGATGATGCAGTTCGTAATGATGAGGCCGACGTAGGGCCCGAGCTGACGGGAAATATCCGGCAGATAAGCGCGGATCGTAATGTCAACGAGAATAACGTAAGCGGCGATGACCAGGGTCTGCACGATCATACGAATTCTGTGGGGAATATAGTCACGCATGAGGGACAGCGTGAAGGACGACAGCATGGTCGTGAATGTCACACCGAGACCCATAACCAGGGAATTCGACATGGCGTTCGTGACCGCCAAGCTGGAACACACACCCAGAATCTGCCGAAGCACCTGATTCTCGGTGAACATATTTCGCTTAAATATGGAACGGTTGCTCTCTCTGGCCATTTATCTCACCTCCACTTGTGGCAGAACTTCGTTCTTCACCTGATTGACGATCCGGACAATCGCATTGGACGTCTGAGTCGCCCCGGAGATCGCGTCGACATCCTGAGTGTCGGTCGTGCCGTAGGCGAAGTCGCTGTCGGGGTCAAGCCCTACACCGCGGAACTGCTCCAGGTACCACTCCTCCATGATGCGGCCGCCGAGACCGGGGGTCTCATTCTGCTCGGTGAACACCAGCCCCTGAATCTCATCGAGTTCAGGTGTGGTGGCAAGCCAGCCGCGGATCGTGCCCCAGAGGCCTGAGCCCGTAAACGGCACGGCAACCCCCTGCAGCGTACCCTCGCTATCGATATGTTCATAGTATTCGAGCTCACCGGAGGTCTTCGGCTGCACCAGTTCACTGAAGCGCTGCTCGATCTCCTCATCGGTTCCTTCATCTTCGATATTGAAGGCATTCAGAATTGACTTTTGCTCGGCAATTCGTGTGTTGGCCAAAATCCGGGGCGTCAGAAACGCATTGGCTCCGGCGAGGAACAGTGTAAACACCGCACTCACTACCAGCATAAAGACGATCGTATAAACGTAACCACGTTTCATCTCGCCACCTCCTCAGTTGCGGGTGCCGTTTCAATGCGGGCTGCCGCTTTGTCGGCTCTGGCTTTCTTCCATTCGCGGATGTTTCTCTCCACGAGCGGGGTCAGCGCATTGGCAATGAGGATGGCGAACATCACGCCTTCAGTGAAGAGCGAGAAGCGCCGGATAATCACCGCAAACACACCGATCATCACACCGAAGATCCACTTCGCCTCTTCGCCACGTGGTGCCGAAACAGGATCTGTGGCCATAAACACAGCAGCGAAGAACAGGCCGCCGGAGAAAATCATGTACTGGGGCTGCTGAGGCAGCAGGCCGGTCAGATAGAAGACCGTCGACAGAATCCCGGCCGAAGCCACAGTCGACAGCATGATTTTCCAGGAAGCGGTTTTCGTCACGATCAGATAGATGCCCGCGAGTACAATCAGGATAATCGATGTCTCACCGAGAGATCCCGAAGTAAAGCCGAGCAGCATATCACCTAGTGACGGAGGCGCCAGGCCATCCCGCATCTCGATCATCGGTGTCGCGAAGGTCAGGGCATCTACATTGAAAAAACGGGTGAAACCGCCCGGCAGACTCCGGAAGGGTTCCGTCCAGTTCAATGTCAGATGCGTTGGAAAACCGATGTAAATGAAGCAACGTGCTACCAGTGCCGGATTGAAGATATTCTGGCCAAAGCCGCCGAATACCGCCTTACCGAACGCTATACCGAAAACAATACCGACTATCCCCACCCAGATCGGCGTCGCGGGCGGCAAGGTCAGTGTAAACAGAGCACAAGAGACAAAACACGCTTCAGTCAGCTTGAACTTGTCACCCTGGATCTGTTTCATGACGAGGATTTCCGCTATACATCCGGCTATCGTCACTGCCGCCAGCATGAGAAGTACACGCCAGCCGAACAGAAAAATAGCCATCAGATAAAGCGGGATCAACGAAATCAGGACCTTCGTCATCATCTTTTGGCGCATAAAATGAGATTTCAACATAAATGTCCAACCATAGGAGAAAGACTCCATTCTTTCCTTAGGGCAAAATTGCTGAGGAAATTCCGTTTTGCCCTTTTCATCCGGAATTTCCCGTTCACTTCTAATGACCTATTATGCCAGATTCCAGCGCCGTTGACTTAAATTCAGCCGAAATCTGCATAATTCCTAACTAGCTTGCTAGCAATCCGTGCACCTGCCGAAATAAGGATTGAAATACTTGTATGACAAGCCGCCCCGTTGCGGGAGGACGTGAAAAAACCCGCCCCCTTAAAGGGAACGGGTCAATAATTCTGCCTAAGCCGTCGTGGGCGCTTAGATCTTTATATACCAATACAAGCCCTTATTGAGCATTGAATTGTAAACGACCAGTTCGACGATTCCGTCTTCAGCATCATGATTAAAAAGGTACTTTGTTTCCGGAAGTGCCTCTAAGTAAGTCGAGTAGGACAGAATCGCTTCTTTTTGCTTCTCGGAGACACCTTCAGATTCGTCATAAGAATTCAGTACGCTACCAAAGTGATTATTCATAGCTTGATTGTATTCTGAATCCAGCTCTTGGAGTTCCGTTATATTCACTCGTGTTTCCAGTTGAAAGTCATATGCTTCTAATGAATCGCTTCCGAACGCCGGTGGACTTTCAAAAATAGTCGCAATTGAACTTTTCACTCCAAAGATGGCTGATACGCGATTCACTCGATCCCGGCTTCGGCCGGTCCAATCACAAGCAGACAATGTTATCAAACAGAGCGCCAAAGTAATAGCCATTATGTTCTTCACTCGCACAGCATTTATCCCCATTCAATACCGACCTTATTTGACATAATTATACTGAAATCAACGATCAGAATAAAGTTTTCTGATCGACCTTGCGGTGACTGGCTCATAAACTATACCTTATGCTAAGGTAGTGAAAGTTAGATCCCGGCAGGAGATATTCATGTCTAGACAAGCCTTCCCCAGATTACGTAATCACCCCCTGATCTTCACGCTGTTGAATCTCCGGGGGAATCCGCGCGCCTGTACCTATACAGAACCGCTCTGGGGAATTCCCCACGCCCTCTATAGTCCGTATATGACCGTCTACATGTACGCGCTGGGCCTCGATGACATCGACATCGGCCTGGTCGTCACTATCGGTCTGGCCTTCCAGGTCTTCACCGCCCTCCTCGGCGGCCTGATCACCGACCGGATCGGTCGCCGGCTGACCACGTTTATCTTCGACATTGTCTCCTGGTCGGTCCCCGTCCTCATCTGGGCTCTTTCCCAATCCATGTGGATGTTCGTCGCTGCTGCGATCGGTAACAGTTTCTGGCAGATCACCAATAACTCCTGGACTTGCCTGCTGGTCGAGGACGCCGAACAGGAGGAGCTGGTCAACATTTACACCTGGATCACCATCGCCGGCCTCCTCTCCGTCTTCTTCGCCCCGATCGCCGGCCAGCTCATCCGTCATTTCGGCCTCATTCCGGCCATGCGCGCCATCTTCATCTTCACCTTCATCTCCATGACCGTGAAGTTCGTTGTTCTCTACTTCTTCACCACCGAGACCCGCGCCGGCCAAAGACGCCGTGACGAACTCCGAAACATCACTCTCAAGCAACAGCTCAGCCAGTATCTCCCCGTAATCCGCGACATGCTGCGCCAGAAGCAGGTCGTCTTCATCTTCCTGCTCATGATCCTGATCCAGATCAGCAGCACGGTCAGCCTGAACTTCTTCGCCCTCTATGTCACAGAAGACCTCGCTATCCCCGAATCCTTCCTCTCCTACTTCCCCCTCCTCAGAGCAGGGATCATGTTTGTCCTCATCTTCGGGATCGGCACAAGGCTCAACCGCCTGCCGTTCCGCATCCCCTTAGGCCTGGGCCTCACCCTCTACGGCCTCGCCCAGATCACCCTGATCCTCTCACCGACCGGCAACCTCCTGATCCTCTTCCTCTACACCGCCCTGGAAGCGCTCGCCTTCTCCCTCGTCATCCCCCAGCGAGACACCCTGCTCGCCATTTTCCTCGACGAAAACGAACGGGCCCGCCAGCTCTCCCTGATCGACGCGAGCGTGGTCGCACTGAGCGCACCTTTCGGCCTCTTCGCCGGCTGGCTCTCCGCCCAGGACAGACGGCTCCCCTTCGTTCTGAACATCGTCTGCTATCTCATTTGCCTGGCGCTTGTCTTACCGGCCAAAGACCTGCAGGCGAAGTCCTGAACAGTAATCCCGGGGGCCTTCCAGTTATACTGTTAAAGACACTGAAGGAGGCCTAAATGAGAAAACAACGATTCGGCAGAACTGAACTGATGATCAGCCCCGTGGTCTACGGTGCCATAATCCATATGAATGAAAGCCCCGAGACGACGCAAGAGTATATTGACGAAGCCATCGCCGCAGGTGTCAAGTACTTAGACGTCGCTCCATCCTATCAGGACGCGGAAAAGCTCATGGGTCCCGCGATCGAACGGAACCGCAAGGACATTGTTTTGGCCTGTAAGACGACAGAACGCTCCGCTGAAGGCAGCAAGCGCGAGCTTCTGAAGTCACTGGAACACCTCCATACGGATCACTTCGATGTGTATCAGATCCACTCGCTCACTTCGCTGGCCGAGGTGGATGAGCTTTTCGGCCCCGGTGGCGCCATGGAGACTTTCCTCTGGGCCCGTGAGCAGGGCTTGATCCGCTACATCGGGATGTCCGTCCACAACGAAATGGCGGCTCTTGAGGCGATGAAACGCTTCGATTTTGATACCATTCTCTTCCCGATGAATTGGGCCTTGGGCCTGACCACCGGCTGGGGTGATGCGATCGCTGAAGAGGTCAAGGCCTCAGACAAGGGCCTTCTGGCCATGAAAACACTTGCCCACCGCCTCTGGCGCGAAGGTGAGGAGCGCCCCTTCCCGAAATCCTGGTGTCGCACCTACAACACCGAAGGCGACGACGTAAAACTGGCGATCGCCTCGATGAAGTACGGCTTTTCGAAAGGCGCTCATACCCAGATACCCCCGGGCGATATCGACCATTTCCGTTTTATGTTGAAACATATCGACGATGTCCTGGACAATCCTCTGACGGATGAGGATCTCGACTTCCTCCGCAAGGAAGCGGAGCTGGTCAAAGACGAGACCATCTTCAAACCCGCCGAGATGAACTAAGGAGGCCACACTATGCTCAGCAAAAACTATAAGATTCCCGCCCTCATCCTGACCGCCGGTATCCTGCTTAGTGCCTGCGGCAACAACCCTACCGAACCCGCAGTGACAACCCTGGAATCGACCGAGGCGAGCAGCGAAACCACCACAGAAGTCACGACAGAAGCCACCACAGAAGCTACAACGGAGGCACCAACAGAGGCGCCCACCGAGGCACCCACAACTGCACCGCCGGAAACCAGCCCGCCCACAACTACCGAAGCCCCTCAATCCACGAATGAATACGGCATGGACATCACATATCCCGAAGACCTGCCTGAGGACTGGGAATCCATGCTGTTCTACCTGAACGGCGAGATCCGCGATTGGCTGAATAAGCCTTTGAACCAGATCGACGCCGAATGGAAACGCATCCTCACCGACCACGGCGACACAGTGCCCCCCGGCGGCCGTGCCTATCTCGGCTTGACCCTGCCGAATCTCGAAGCGGATGCCTATAGTATCAGCCTGGCCAAAATCGCCGTCGTCAACCCGAACCGCACCGAAGCGATCCCGCTGGAAGACGCGATCGTTGTTTATGTCAAGATCGACGGGCACAATCTAATGTCTCTGAAACTGAATACCATGATGAGAGGTGATGACAGCCCCGTCGGAATTGCCCTGCCCCAAGGCCTCACCTTCTCCGACAGTATCGACAAGATGAAATCCCTCTACGGCGAACCCACCCTGACCGACGAGGATATCATCAATAGTTATGTGTATCTCGCCGAGGGCAAATCTCTGGTTATTGAAGATACCTCAGGCAATGCCAGCACATTCGCCTGGCAAACAAACTTCGTGCCGGACTATGTCAGAGACGCCGTGGGCTCCGTTGAGGAAGAGTTCCCGGAGGGCCTCAATAAGGAAGCCTACCTGAACCTGGCCGGCTACAAACTGACCATGCATACCCCCTACAGAGAAGTTGCGGAAGCCCTTCAGCTGAGTTCAGCGGATCAGACGCCGGAGGCGCTGGCCGAGATCGAAGCCTTCCGTTTAGCGCCGGACGAAGAGATCACCTTCTGGAACAAAGCCGCGGGCTACGGCAATACCGAGATCAGCTTCCGACTCTATAATCCTACCTCCGAACCGATTCCCCTGATTGACACCGAGGTCATCGGTGTCCAGGTCAACCTAGTTGAACGGGCTATGCCGCCCCTGATCCGCTATCTTCTGGAGAGCGATCACAGTTTCGCGACGTACCAGCCGGCCGAGCCTGACCGCTCCCTCCCCGTCAGCGGGTCCTATGGTGTGACCTTAGGCGGTGAACTCGAAGCTGAGTTTGCGAAGATCCCCGATGACATCAACGAGAAAGAACTCCTCGAGGAAGAAGCTTATGCCACAGCCTTCGAAGATGAGATGCGCTTCCAGGTTTATGGCGCTTTCGATAACAACGGCGGCTACCTGCACACCATCTCCCTCACCATTGTCCGCTAAAAAAAAGCCCTTCCGCATCCGGAAGGGCTTTTTTACTATTCCCACTTCGCATGTAAGACCAGATCCTGCTGGACGGTATCCCAGCCAAAATCCCAGGCATTGCGATACTGCTCATCCTTGTACCAACCCGCGAAGTCCCGGGCATTGAGCTCAGGGTCAGGGGGTCGGGTCACAGGTTCGTTATATTTCACGAACTGCTGGGGGACGGGGCTGCCGCCGTAGGTTTCGAAACGGACGGTCAGGCCTTTGGTCGTCACCGCCAGATAGATGATCAAGGCCACCATCAGCACAAAGCCGACGCCGATCACCCAGTTGAGCCAGGAGACTTTGACCTGGCCTTTGGCCTTGCGATAGAGATTACGTTCTTCGTTCATACTTGATTCTCCATGAGGAGGGCCGTAGAGGCCCTCCCTAGAGATCCGAAGGGCCTATGGGGAGAGTCAAACTCAGATCTTTGAGCTCTTTTCCCAAATCACGTAAACCCTCTGCCAAGAGGTCCATCTTCACGTTGATCTTTGAGATGCTCTGTCTTTTGGCCGCGCTGACGAAAAGCCCGCCACCCAGAATATCCCAGACACCCAGGCCTGAAGCCTTCTTCGTCTGAGCGAGCGCATCATCGATCAAGGAAATCACTCGACGGGCAGCTGCCTTTGCTTCGGTCAGTTCTTTATTTCGATCCATACTATTCCTCCATCTTCACTTCATTCACTACTAAACAGAACGGATGCCCCACCGGATCCAGGAGCGTGAGCCAGTCATAGGTGGCGCTGTCTTCACAATAGCCGTATTGCTCTTTTGGTTGGGTCGCCCCCAGCGCCACTGCCCGCTCCACCTGTCGGGCCAGCTCCGCTTGGGAACGCACGATGAAATCCAGATGGCTTTGCGCTTGTTGGGCGTTTTCTTGCTCCGGCCAAAGCGGTCGTTCGAAACGATCATTACGCTGGAACAGAAGCCTTTGGCCGGCCGGTGAAGCAATCCTGGCATAGAGCAGATCGTCCGTGATGAAGTCCAACTGCCAGCCCAACATGGCGCGATAGAATTCCGCAAGTGCTTCTACATCAGGGCAGTCGAGCACGGTAAGGTCCAGATACAAAGGCAGCTCTTCCATGATCTCACCCTGATACTCATCTTTCAGGAGAGCATAAAGATACTGATCGATCCAGGAACCGTCGGAACGCTTACGCACAGCACTTTTGTGTACAGCCTCACGGCGCATGCCATTTCGCTCCATCACGCGGTAGGACGGATAGTTGGGCGCCGCACATGTCGCAATAATTCGGCGTATCCCCAGGTCCTCGAATCCATAACGCAGCAGTGCCTGACAAATCTCCGTGCCATAGCCCTGCCTATGAAAGTCCTTATGAAGAATCCAACCGACATTCATACACTCGTCACCGTCGGGGTAAATCCCACAACTGCCGATCAGCCGGCCGGTCGATTTCAGCTCCACACCGAAATCTTCACCACTGACGGTTTTCGCCAGGAAGTCCCGGGTGGCCTGCTCGTCATTCGGCCCCCAGATCATATAGCGTACATTATCGGGGTTCGAAGCCCAGGCATGGACCGCCTCAAAGTCATCAGAAGTTAAAGGCCTTAAACGTAAGTTTTTCGTTTCCAGGTGAGTTTGCATACTCTGCCTCATTTCTAGGAATTTATCCGTTGAAGCCTATTCTACTCCAGATCCGGGCCTTACTTCGTCAGCAACTCTCTACCCACATCTCAATCTCAGTTGAGAAATACATTTCTTGGAACATTACAGCTTTGCGTATTTCCGCAGCTGTAAGCATTACGCCATCCGGAGCGACGACCAATTGATCCTCAATATCATCCAGGCGATGAATGACTGCAATTACGCGGCCCGTGAACTCTTCCAGAGCGCCATTCACCCCAAGCACATACGCATTCTGCGCTTCACCGTCGGCTGCGATCAGCCCACTTACATAACCATAATTGGTGTGATACAAATGATAGGGAAATTCCGGATGCACGGATCCTAAGGGGCGATCGACATGTACATGAACGATGGTGCCGAGTAAGTCAGTAAGCATAATTCCCTCAACTTTATGGTTCGTTAGGACTATTCTACTCCAGTTGCTGAGCAAACTCAGTCAATGCGGGTCCTTCTAAGAGCCAATTATTAATTGCTAGAGTGAAAACCTAAATTCCAGTATGAGCGAGTCGATCTGGAATTTAGTCAT
>CAZJTS010000028.1:0-15405 GCA_964548975.1 uncultured Fastidiosipila sp. | reverse complement strand
GGCTTTGGCCAAAACCCCGGCTTCGCAGAGTTTCCTCGCTAGCTTAAGTGTCCACAGGCGGACCAGGTGATAGTAACGGGTTGAGATATCCCGGAGTTCTTCACGTCTGTGAAGGAGCGTGCGCATCGCCTCGACCGTCTTCAGCAGACGCGGCGCACGACGCGGACCGGCGACTTCTTCGAGCCGCTTCAGCTGCGCCTGATAGGCCGCGATCTGCCGCTGCTGATCCGTTTCCGGACTGTGACTCTCGTCCAAATGAACGAAATCCTGTAACTGGCGGATGACACTCAAGGGCGCCTCTACATAATTCGGATAGCTCACATCGAGTTCCTTATCCGAGTGGTAGCCATAGAGGTCGAGAAACTCACTTAGGTTGGGGAAACGCTCCGGTGCCTTTTCATAGAGCGAGTGCATTTCCTCCGCCGAATGCGTCTGCCAAACCTCATTCTTTCTCAGCTCCCTACTAAGCGACCACAGGTGCTGAAACGGCCGCATATGGGAGATGTCGGTCAAGCCGCCCAAAAGCGTGAGATATTCACTTTCGCCGACGAGCTTGCGCAGGCGATCTTTATAGAGTGACTGGTGGATGGTATTAATGAAGATCTGTCTAAAATACGTGCTCTCCGTCTCGAGATAATCCTCCCCGACAAGCCGGAGCCAGATCGCTTCCGGATCACCCGTCATCTTCAGATAAGCCTCATAGCGTGCAAGGCGCTCGTCTAGAAAATGGTGATAGCGCTCAGCTTGCGCCTTCATTATTCTTTTCTGGGCTAGGGCTGCCCGGGCGATATGCCAGAGCGATGCCGGCGAAAAGCCCGTCGTAGCGCCATCCCCCTCATAGGTGATGCGGATCCCGTATTCCATATCGAAATCGCGTTCGATATAGCCCGGAATCCGGCTCATTGCGGCCTTCACAACGCTGAGATTCCAGTAGGGCCTACCGAAGAACATACCGCCCAGAGGCCCCTCCACCTCAGCCGGTTTCAAGAGCCTGCTGTCGATGATAAAAGCCCGGAGGCTTCGGATCCAGACCATCTCGTAGAGTGACCACATGAAAGGCGTACAGACCTCCGCGGAGACGCCACCGTCCTTGAAATCCGCTGTAGACCAGATCGTGTCGAAGCCCGCATACGCCACCCGCGTGATCGGGCGCGCCTGGAGGAGATAGAATTCCTGCTCGCGGAAGGCAAACTCAATATCACAGGGGTAGCCGTAATGGACCTGCACGGCCAAGGCATGGCCCATCAGGTCTTTGGCCAAAGCCCGGCTCATCAAACCTTCAGGACATACGGACCACTCATCCTTATACCAGTCATAACGGTACTCCTGTCCGGTGGTCTGACCCGCAACGAGCGCTTCCGCTGTGCCCGTTATCACCTCGGCAACGATTTCGGTATCCTGCCCGGTGAGGGGATTCACGGTGAAGCAAACTCCGGCCAAGTCGGCATCGATCATGTTCTGAATTAGTACGGCCATCTTGAGGTCTGAGGTATCGATCCCCTGATCCCGGCAATACTGCAGGTTGTGCTCCGAGTAGAGCGAGGCATAACAGGCCAGAATCGCCTCCGGGATCTCGTGCTTCTCACATCTGAGGTGGCTGTCGTATTGGCCGGCGAACGACTGCTCGGCCAGATCCTCCATAACGCCCGAACTCCTGACTGCGTAGATTGTGTCCGGCAAGGCCTCGATTGCCTGAAGTATGTCCGGCGGGAGCTGCGGTTGATTCCGGGAGTAAGTGGCGTCGAATACTTCGGTATCCAGCACATAAGCGGCCGGAACCGGAAATCCTGCTGCCAAGAGTTCGGCAAGAGAAGCCGCCTTACCACCGTATTGCGCTGCCAACTGTTTACGGTAAAGTGTCAGCGCTTTGTCCGGGTGCCAGATATCGATCAGTGATTTCAGTGAGTGCATACGCCACCTCTATAGTGGATTCCGGCGGAGGCCGACGAGATACAAGAGAAGGTTCAGAACAATATGTGTCGCCGCACCCAGGAGAATGATCAGCAAGGCCTCAGGCAGACTGAGCGGGTAAAAGAGGGCGAGCACAAGAACACAGCCGATGATTGAATCCGCCTGATCTAGGAGTATAAAGAAGATTTTCAGAAGCCCTCGCGCCGGCTTCCCGGGGCTGATATCTAGACGCCTTTTCAGGAAGGAATTCGGCAGTTCGAAGAGGGCGTAAGCGAGCCCCAGCAGGAAGCCGATCAGGAGATTGAATGCTACGGTGTTCTCGTGATAAACATAAAACAGATTCAGCTGCTCCAAGCCCGGATTGACAGGCGCAATAGCACCCCAAACTGTGGCCAGAACAATTGCCCAGAGGATGTAGCCGATGAAGCCGAGCCACGTCTTATTGTCTCCGAAGATACGACGACCGTCTCGCCAATTCCGCTCGCCATCAAGTGCTTTGCGCAGGGCGTCCGGGCCTTTTTTCACCCAGAGCATATTGATAATCCCCGTCAAGAGAATCGGCATCAGACTGATGTACCAGCTCAGGACCCGCTGGCTTGTGACTTGGAATTCGGTCAAGTGCCCACCCCCTTAAGGCTTTTGTTAATGATAGTGGAAGTAGGGGGATTTTGCTGAACACGTGAGGGTACCCCACTATTTTGTTTATAATGTAGACACTAGCCAAAAGGAGAGAAGCAATGGCCAAATATCAGAACATGAACGTCCTCTTTATACTCGCCGATGACCAGGGGCCCTGGGCAATGGGAGCGGCAGGGAACAGCGAGATCAAGACGCCGAATCTCGACCGCATCGCCAGGGAAGGCAGGCGTTTCGACAACTTTTTCTGCGCGTCGCCTGTCTGTTCACCGGCCCGTGCCTCGATCCTGACCGGTAAGATCCCTTCAGCTCACGGTGTGTGCGACTGGCTTCGTTCCGGTAATGTAGACCGAGATCTTATGACGGCCAAAGGCGTCGAAAACCCCTACGCCGGCTATGACGACGAAACATACCCGATCCGTTACCTCGAGGGTCAGCGCGGCTATACCGATGTACTCGCAGAGTCCGGCTACAATGTTGCGCTGTCCGGTAAGTGGCATCTCGGTGATTCGATGTCGCCGCAACACGGCTTCAGTCGTTGGTACACAATCGGGAAGGGCGGCGCTCACTACTTCGCTCCGGATATTATCGAGAACGGTGATATCGGCATCGTGAATGAGTATGTCACCGATCTTTTCACGGCCAAAGCCATCGACTACATGGACGAAATGCTTACTGAAGAAAAGCCCTTTTATATGAGTGTGCATTACACCGCCCCGCATTCTCCCTGGGGTCCGGAACATCATAAAGCGGAAGATCTGGCCCTTTATGAGGACTGCCCCTTCGAAACCATACCGGATATCCCGGACCATCCGGATCTTACCGTAGCACCCGTGTACGGGACGCCGGATCGCAAGATGCAGCTTCAGGGCTATTTTGCTGCGGTAACCGCCATGGATCGCTCTGTGGGAGAGCTGCTGGATTATCTTGATGCCAATGACCTGATGGACAATACCCTCATCTTCTTCATGGGCGATAACGGCATGAATATGGGCCATCACGGGGTCTGGGGTAAGGGCAACGGAACTTTCCCTCAGAACATGTATGAAGAATCGATCAAAGTCCCCTTCCTGGCTCTGCTGCCGGGTGAAACAGAAAAAGGTGAGACGGTAAGTCAGATGCTCTCACAACTGGATTTCTACCCGACTTTGTTGGAGTTGCTGGGCTTGAGCGAAGACTCAGATGAAGAATTGCCGGGCAGGAGTTTTGCCAGATTATTGGAGGGGCACACTGATAATCAGCCGGAACTTCGAGATGAGATCTTTGTGTGCGAGGAATACGGCCCTGTGAGGATGCTCCGGGATCACCGCTATAAGTATGTACATCGTTACCCTTATGGCCCGCACGAGTTCTTTGATCTGGAGACGGATCCGGGAGAGGAAAAGAATCTCTATCAGGACCCTGAGCAGCAGGAGCGTATTTTGGCCTACAGGCGAAAACTCGAACTGTGGTATGTGCGTTATGTGGATCCGCTCCGTGACGGCAGCAAAGAAGGGGTAACCGGGCTCGGGCAGTTGACTTTGGCCGGACCTGCCGGCGAGAGAAACGACCACTATATGACCCGACCCTATAATGATGGGCAGGCGGCCAGGTGATTGTCCTGATCACAGGAGCCTCGCACAGCGGTAAGACAGTGCTGGCGCAGCAGCTCTTGGAGAAGTTTTGCTGGCCTTATCTGTCACTCGATCACCTGAAGATGGGCCTGATCCGCAGCGGTCACACGGAGTTGACACCCGAATCGCCGGATGAGGCGATGACGGCTTTGCTTTGGCCGATCACGCGAGAGATCATCAAGACGGCGATTGAGAATGGCCAGAATCTGATCGTCGAAGGCATCTATATTCCCTTCACTTGGGAGGAGGACTTCGAGCCGGATGATCTGGCCAAAATCTTCTACCTCTGCTTAGTCCTGTCTGAAGGTTACATCCGGCGGCACTTCGAAGAGATCAAGCGCTATGCGAATCGGATCGAAGAGCGGCTCGACAATGGCTACCTGACTGAGGCAATGCTGCTGCGGGAAAATGCGCATTTCCGGGAGCAGTGTGAGGCCCGAGGCTTAGCTTGTGTGTTGATTCGGGAGGATTACAATCGGGAGGTCCGGCAGTATGTGGCGGAGGCGTTTACTATATAGCTGATTGTATTTCGTGCGGTGGGCAGGTATAGTTAGAGTTATTAACACACAGACAGCAGAATCAGCGGATGACATACAGTTCTAAAGGCAAGAAGCGCGTTAAAGACAGCAATAACCGGACGAAGGCACTGGACAAGTACTACACGAGTCCGGCGGTTGTGCGAATGGTCCTCGAGAAGTTGATTGCCATGCTTGAAGCCGAGGGGCTGGATCCGGCTGAGTACAGCTACCTTGAGCCCTGTGCAGGGGCGGCGGCTTTCCTGGACGGTTTGAAAGACGCCCTGCCTGTCGCAGATTATCAGGCCTTCGATATTGTTCCCGAAGACCGCCGCATCAAGAAGACAGACTTTCTGAAACTCAAGCCCCGCTACTCAGATCAGCGGATTGTGATCGGTAATCCGCCCTTCGGGTATAAGGGCGGGCAGGCAGCCGCGTTCATCAATCGCTGTGCGGAATGGGCGCCTGTCATTGCGTTTGTGCTGCCCATTCAGTTTAGGCGCTACAACATGCAAAAGCAGATCGCCTCTGACCTGAAGCTGATTTATTCCTCTGACAATCTCCCTAAGGATGCCTTTACCCTGGAGGATCGGCCATATCATGTGAATTCGCTGTTTCAGATTTGGGTGGGGGAAGGGAGCCCTCTGTATGAGGCGCATCAGGATCTGCGGTTGACGGAGCCGCCACCGAAAAAACATGAGGATTTCCGGCTCTTCATTCACAACAATACCGTTCGTACGCTGAAGTATTTTGACAAGGATCATTACGCCTGGGATTTCGCGGTGACTCGTCAGGGCTTCTACGACTATTCCGAACGCATTACTGATCCGGCGCAGCTCAAGCCGCATGTCCAGTACTTATTCGTGAAATATATCAACCCTAGAGCACGAGAGGTCTTCGAACGGCTGGATTTCGTGAACTTGGCTCGCGTGAATACGTCCGTCCTGGGCTTCTCGAATACCGATGTGGTCGCTGCCTATACGAGACTCAAGGCTGAGCTGGGGCTTTAACTTCCGCGATTTTGCTCTGAATAATTTGCCAGGCGGCTTCGAAATCACGGGCGATGTCGGCATCGTTCAGCGGCGCCAAAGTCCCGCTTGCCTGTCCGGAAAAGGGCTTGAAACCGAACTTCTCATAAATCGAAATTCCCCGATAACTCCAGGTGTAAGATGTTAGGAATATTGGCGTGGTATTGTACCTAACCAGAAGTTCGGTCAACAGTGCGTGCGTGAGACGCTGACCCTGATGCATGGGATCCACCGCGACCCAGTGGAGGCGGTTCAGGCGTGCGCCGTCATAGTCTTCGTACCACATGGTGGCTGTGGCCACGAGTTGATTGTCAGGGGCCGTGACGAAGAGCATGCGGTTTTGGAGGAGATCCGGATTTTGGCCAAAGTCGGCCTCAAAACGCTTCACCGCAGCCGCCCGATCCGGGAAGTGATTCACAGCTACTTGAATGCTGAGCCAGGCCTCCGTGTCCCCGGGACTGAACCAATGGAAAGCATAGCCCTTCGGGAGACTGAAGCGGGGGTAGGGCTGATCTGCCACGCGCGTCATCAGCACGCGAAGCCGTGGCAGACTGGTATCAAGGCCGGTACTCATCGATCAGCCAATAAACTCCGCCGACATGAAGCCATAGCCGAGTTGGTAGTTGAATACCGCCCCGCGGGCAGCGGGAGCACCCAGGACAAAGCCGGTGCCAGGCAAACAGTTGACATACCAGACCGTCGTGCCCTCGTGTAGGGTGCCCAGAATACTGGCATTGGTGGAGGCCCAGTCGCGAACGTTGAGGCGGCCGGAGGATAAATTAATCGCCGTGCCGAGCTGGGCGGTGACTTCCGCAAATTGTTCTGTAGCCGAAGTTTTGTAGGATTCGTTGCGGCGCAGTTTGGTTTTGGAGATCAGGTGCCAACCGTCTCCCGTGCGGCGGATCGTGTAGCGGGTTTTGGCCAAAGGCCGGTGATCGATCAGGTGAAGGTCCCTGTGGGCGATCGGGGCGGCAAAGCCGATGGTGACATCGTCAACCACCATGCGCGCAATCGGGTTGTTGCGCTCGTCGCGACCGGTCGACTGGTTCACGAATTCATAGGAGAGCTCATAGGCATCGAAATAGATGTCGTTGCCTTCCTGACTGACCTCAGCATCGAGCCAGATCGAGTAGGGGCGGAAATTCCGTTCTTCCATCTCATAGGCATTGCTGAAGTTCTCGGAATTGGCGTCATAGGCCAGCTGATAATTCGCATTGGCCGGGAGTGTCACGCCCGGATTGAGCGCGCTCTGTAAGAATTGTTCATAAGAGTTACGAGACAGCCGGGTCAGGCCGACCGGACGTGTGGCATCGTAGAGCAGGTGATTACCGGCGAGTACCACCGGCGGGATCTGACTGACGTTCGTGAAATCCGGGAAATTACTATACTCCCGAAACGGGCCGTTAGACAGCTTCTCGATGTACGCTTCCAGCACCGGCAGATCGCTATCGCTCACCTGATAGCGGACTTCATCGGCGGTTGTATCAGGTTCCTCGACTTGCGGTCTGCGAGATCCGCCGGTCTCATCAGTCTCATCGTTATTACAACTGACGGCCAAAATCAGGCTCATCGCCAGCATAATCGCACCTGCTTTACGGAGTAGTATGGATCGCTTCTGCTGCATAATTCCCCCTTATTGCCTTAATTGCCTTATTAATCAGTCTTTCAGGGCATCGCCCACACGACTCATCCCGAGTACATCAGCCCCGGCTTCAATCAATTCAAGCATCTGCTCGTAGGTTCGGATACCGCCGGAGGCTTTGATTCTGGTGGCGGGAGCCAGAGAACGTCTCATGACCTCCACGGCGTGGACGGTTGCTCCTGTGCCTGCGAAACCGGAAGAAGTTTTCGCAAAGTCCACCTCGGCTTCGCTCAGGATCTCACAGTATTGGCGAATCTCCTCGTCGGATAGTAGGCCGGTTTCCATAATGACCTTGAGTACACGATCCTTGGAAGCTTCACGGCAGAGTCCTATGATATGCGCCACTCTGGCCCAGTCACCGGCCTTGACGGCGTAGGTAGGACCTACCACATCGACTTCGTCCGCGCCTTCCATATAGGACTCGCGGATCTCTGTCCACAACACCTTATCCGTGTGATATCCGAAGGGGAAGCCGGCCACAGTTACGATCGGGATGGTGAGGTTCAATTGCTCACGATATTGGGCCGCTTCCGCCACAAATGCCGGTGGGATACAGACCCCGCGACATTCCCAGAGCGCTGCCTGAGAGACCGCTTCCATAATGTCGAGGCTTGTTGCTTCAGGCTTCAGAACCGTGTGTTCAACCACGTGATATAACTTCGCTTTTTCCATTGTGACGTGCATCCTCCGCGAAAGATAAGTTTTTCTAATTCTATCATGATTCCGGCCCTCTGACCTAGCGGATAAGGGATTCTTGCGTGAATATTCCCTCAGTTCCGGAGCGTATTAGCAGGTGAGATTCTTCCGGCGCTTGCTTAAGCCTTTCACATAATCCGTCACATACGCTCTAACGACACCCGGGTTTAATGATAGAATAGCGAAACGATTACAGGATCTGATTCCCCTTCTCATAGGGAGGCACTGACAGGAGAACTAAGTGGCCAAACTCGTCTATCTGAACCATAGTGGCTTTTTGCTGGAGCTGGAAAATGCCGTATTAGTCTTTGACTACTATACAGATCCGGCTGACGTGCTGGAAACCTATACCGGCAGCCGGAAAGCGTTTGTTTTCTTTGTCTCTCATGCCCATTATGATCACTGGAATTTGGATATTTTGGATTTCCGTTCTGCCCAGGAGCAATATTACTTTTTGGAGGAAGGTTGCCAGGAGTCCGTGCCCAGCATCTACGAAGACAGAGAAGATCTGCGGATCAACTTCGTGCGGCCGGGATTCAGCGATAATTTCACACAAGCTTTCCGCGAACGCACCGGTGTCTTGGCTGTCCGCTGTTTCGGTTCAACCGATGAAGGTGTGTCCTTCCTGGTCGAAACCACAGAAGGCCCTATTTTCCATTCCGGCGACCTGAATGTCTGGGATTGGGAAGAGGAAGGCGAGGATGAGGCGATGCATGAAGCGTTTCGCCAGGAAATGCAGAAGCTGTCAGCTGCTTTGGCCGAAGACGATCTCTGGCTCTCCATGATCCCTGTCGACCTGCGTCTCGGGCCCAAAGCCTTCCTAGGCGCAACCGTTTTCCTGGAATATGTACATACACAGTACCTTATCCCCGATCACCTGAACGGGGGCGTCCATTTGCCGGGACAGTTGGCGGCTCGCCTGGCCGCCTACGAACGCGTCCCCGAAGTCCTCGGCCTGACAACGCCGGGCCAATCCTCAGAAGTATAAAAAGCAGTCCGGAGCGGACTGCTTTTTTGTATTATTCGGGTGCCTGTTCTTTTAAGATCTTCTTCCAGTGCCCCAGCTGTGCCTTTTCCTCGGCTGAGAGGTCAGGGACGACAGGATTCATTTTGGCCAAAGTATCCGCCACGACCTGTGATACCAGTGTCCTACCGAACCACTTCCGATCCGCAGGAATCACATACCAGGGCGCGTGCTCGGTCGAGGTGTGGATGATCATCTCCTGATAAAGCTTCTGATATTCATCCCAATGTTCACGTTCTGCGATGTCGCCGGAAGAAAATTTCCAGTTCTTATCCTCTTCCAGAATCCGGTCCATCAGGCGGAGGCGCTGCTCTTCCTTCGACACATGAAGGAAGAACTTCAAAATGACATAGCCCTGCTTCGTCAGATATTCTTCCCAATTGTTGATTTGCTCATAACGTTCCTGCCAGATGTTCTGGCTGATTACGCGTTCCGGAATCTGCGAATTCTCGACGAGGTTGTGGAGCTGGGTGACGACAACTTCTTCATAGTGTGAGCGATTGAAGATACCGATATTGCCGCGACCGGGTAGAGCCTTGTTGATCCGCCAAAGGTAATCGTGGTCCATTTCCTCAGTGGTGGGCACTTTGAATGAGGTGACCCTGGTGCCCTGTGGATTCAGCCCGCTCATAACGTGCTTGATATTACCGTCTTTGCCGGCGGCATCCATAGCTTGGAAAATAATCAGAAGAGACTGCTCGTTTTCGGCGTAGAGCTTCTCCTGCCAATCGAACATGAGTCGCTTGTTTTGCTTCAGAACTTCCTTACCGGTGTCCTTGTCCTCGATATTCGCTTTATCGTCGGTCTTGATATCTGTGAGTTTGAAATTTTTGGGGTCGTCGATCCGATAAGGTGAGGGATCGAGTTTAGGTAGGTTTTCTTCGTGTTTTGCCATATAGATTTCTCCTTCTACTTTAGTTTAGGTTTCGGGTCTTACCAATTAAGTATATAAGAGATCTGTATAGCTGTGGATATTTATGCGCGGATTGGGGTGGGAAATTATTGGGTGGCTTGTTTGGGATGGGGTGGGTGAGCTAAAGCGTCTACAAGCAGGTTGTGGTAATCCCAATCGTCTACAAGCTGAATCTGGGAAACCCAACATGATACGACCTCTCCAACCACCCCTAAACCGGCATTAACCACCAAAATTTCGGCCCAAGACAATCTCCGAAACTTTGTCAAGGGGTGTTTTTGTAATAAAATCCGCAGGACAACGGAAAGCCACCCGAAACTCTGCCTTGACCCGAAGTCCTGTACGCCTATTGCGGACGTTTGCCTGCACCAAGGTATGTGGATAACTTTCCTGGAAGAAGCGTTTTTTACACTCTTGTAACATCTATGCGGGGCGTATTTAAGCTATCCACAGAGTTTTCCCCAGTTTCCACTGTTTTTGGACGAGAAAATGTCTGTGGTGGACTTCCCTCAAGAGTACGGAATAATAGCCGTATTTGTGCGTGTATTGCGGACATTTTGTTTGTAGCGAAATTGTCATAAACGAAATTTTGTTCGCAAAATTCGCACAGCGGGCGGAATTTCACCGGCAAATAGAAGTTCGGGGGCGTCAATGGTATAATTTCCCTGTTTTCATACACCGTTTTTATCCGAACTCCCTGTCCCGGCGAAAAACGGTGATTTTGGCTTGTATAAACGGAGGCAAAAACCTTGTTTTTTCGAAAAAAATCACGCATCGAAGATGACCTTTTACTCGTTGTAGGGTTGGGGAATCCCGGCAAGAATTATGCTCAGACGAGACATAACTGTGGCTTCATGGCCGTGGACCTTCTTGCAGATCGCTATCAAGGTCGTTGGCAGAAGACCAGGTTCAATGCCGAAAGTTGCCGCATTGTTATCGGGGATACACCGGTCCTTCTGGTCAAGCCTCAGACCTTCATGAACCTCAGCGGTGACGCTGTCAGTCTGTTTCAGAAGTATTACAAATTGGAATCAAGCCGGATTTTGGTCATCTATGATGATGTCGATGTGAAACTCGGGCAGATCCGGATACGCGAACAGGGAGGGGCCGGTTCACATAACGGGATGAAGTCTTTGAGACAGCGCATCGGCTCCGACTTCCCCCGTATCCGGGTGGGCATTGGTCCGCAGCCCAACTTCATCGATATCATCGATTATGTGTTGGGCAAATTTCCTTCTGAAGATCAGCCGCTAATCACAGAAGCTATCGAAAAAGCTGCTGACGCCGTCGAGCTGATCGCCAAACAAGATATTCAAACTGCTATGAACCGTTTGAACCAGAGAAATGCCGGAGGTGAGCCCTAATGGACATGACCACCTGGATTCCGGCGGCCGCCCGCCAGGATCCGCAGTTCGTAAAATTAGAAAAAAGCTGGCAGGCCGACGGAAGCCACATTAACGTCATCGGCCCGGTGGAAACGCACCAGGCCTTCCTGATCTCCGCGCTCGCACAAACATCAGATGAAGTCCCCTTCGTCGTCGTTCCTGATGAATTGGTGCTCAGGCGGCTGCTCCCGGTTCTGGAGAGTTTCTGGCCCGGCGAAGTTCTCGTGTTCCCTCAACGGGAGTTCAATCTCACATCGGTCGAGGCGTCAAGTAAGGAACAGATGCACCGCCGGATCACGGTGCTCGATCGCCTTATTACGGGTGCTAAGCCGCTCCTTCTGATGACCGCAGTCCCGCTGATGCAGCCTTTGCCGCCGTTGGAGGCTTTCCGGCAGGCGTGTTTGGACTTGTCGCTCGGTCAGGAAATGGAGCCGGGCGAGCTGGCCATGGCTTTGGCCGCAATGGGTTATGAAGCGGTGCCGTTGACCGAGACGGCGGGCGAATTCTCCCATCGAGGCGACATCGTCGACGTCATCCCGGTCAATCGCCCCCAGCCGACGGATGTTCCGGAAGCTGAGCGCCTGGAGACTTACGGGATCCGTATCTCTTTCTTCGACCGCGAGATCGATCAGATTCGTTTCTACGATCCTTTGACCCAACGCCAAGTGACCGCTGCCAACACGGTCCGGATTCCGCCGGCCGCAGAAATCCTGATCCCTAGCGAGAGGCGCTTGGCTTTGGCCGACGAGATAATCGCTTGGGGTGAAGCACAGGCCAAAACCCTGCTCGCCCAAGGGGCCTCCAGAGAGCGGGCGCTGAAACTGAAAGAGTTCTGCCGCGCGGATGCCGAGCGAATCGCATCCGGTACGGATAGCAGCATGCGGGACCGCTGGTTGCCTCTCATCTATCCCGAGAAAACCACCTTGTTGGATTATTTGGACAAAGCCCGGCCCTTCGTGCTCGATACGATTCGAGTGAGCCAACGCATGGATGCCTGGCAGGCGGATCGCTATCAGCAGATCACCCATATGATCGAGCGCGGGCAGGCCACGGCGCTGGTCTCTGAGATTTTCCTGACGGGTGCGGAGGTCATGCGGCACCTGGATAAGGCGTATCGGACGACCAGTTTCGCCCTTCTCCATCAGCTGGGGAACGGCTTCCCCGGGGCGGTCCGGATCGATATCCAGAGTCGCGAGTCGGAGTCTTACCGCGGGCATGAAGATCAGTTGTTCGAGATGCTGCGTGAGCGTCAGGCGGTCGGCCAAAAGACGATCGCCTACGTGGCTGACCCGCCTCGGCGAGAACGCCTTCATACCGAGCTCTTGCAACACGCTCCCGGAACTGTCGAGCGCATTCTCGCTCAAAGCTTGCCCCAGGGTTTCGAATGGCCGGCCGCAGGCCTCCTGCTGATCGGCAGTCAGGATCTCTTCGGCACTGAACGCAGGCGTCGACGCCGGCGCAAAGCGCAGTCCGGTGTCGCGATCGATTTCTTCTCGGATCTCTCGCCCGGCGAAGTCGTGGTTCACGAAGCTCACGGTATCGGCATTTATGAAGGCCTTGAGAATCTCGACTCGGACGGGGCCCGCCGCGACTACATCAAGATCCGCTATTCCGGTGAAGATACACTCTATCTGCCGATGGAAGCGCTCGACCAGATCCGGAAGTATGTCGGTACGGACGGGCGCGCGCCCAAGCTCTCCCGACTCGGCGGCTCGGACTGGAATCGTCTGAAGGAGAAAGCCCGCGACTCCATCCGTAAACTGGCCACGAATCTCGTCGAGCTCTACGCTAAGCGTTCCCACCTGAAGGGTCATCAGTTCCCTGAGGATACTGTCTGGGACCGCGAGTTTGCCGAGTCCTTCGCTTTCGAGGAGACGGAAGATCAGCTGCGCTGTATCGAGGAGATTAAGGCGGATATGGAGTCGGCCAAAGTCATGGACCGCCTCCTTTGCGGCGACGTCGGTTACGGCAAAACCGAGGTGGCCTTCCGCGCCATGTTCAAGGCCGTGAACGGCGGCAAACAGGCGGCCATGCTCGCGCCGACCACCGTCCTCGCCCAGCAACACTACGAAAATTTCATGGAGCGCATCGGGGATTTCCCTGTCCGGGTCGGCCTGCTCAGCCGCTTTGCCTCGGAAGCTATGCAGAAGCGCACGTTGAAAGGTCTCCAGACCGGTGAGATCGATGTGGTCATCGGCACGCATCGCCTCCTGTCGAAGGACGTGCGTTTCAAGCGTCTGGGTTTGCTGGTTGTCGACGAAGAGCAAAGATTCGGCGTGGATCACAAAGAACGGCTGAAAGAACTCTACCCCGAAGTTGATGTCCTCACCCTGAGCGCGACGCCCATCCCGCGCACCCTGCATATGTCCATGTCCGGCATCAGGGACATCTCCACCATCGAGGAGCCGCCCCAGGACCGCCGCGAGGTCCAGACTTTCGTCATGGAATTCGACGAAGCCATCCTGACCGATGCCATCCTCCGCGAAGTTTCGCGCGGCGGCCAGGTCTTCTACCTCTACAACAATGTCAAGAAAATCTACCAGCAGGCCCAGGAGATCGAGGATAGGATCCCGGGTTGCCGCGTCGCCGTTGCGCATGGCCAAATGCCGGAACAAGGCCTAGAAGACGTCATTGCGGACTTCATCCGCGGCGAGGCGGACGTCCTCGTCTGTACCACGATTATTGAATCGGGCATCGACATGCCGAACGTCAACACACTCATCGTGACCAATGCCGACCGCCTCGGCCTGGCCCAGATTTACCAGCTGAAGGGCAGAGTCGGCCGCTCCGGCCGCCAAGCCTACGCCTACATCACTTACGAAAAAGATAAAGTCATTAACGAGAATGCCCAGAAACGCCTCGCCGCGATCCGCGAATACACCGAGCTCGGTTCGGGCTTTCGCATCGCGCTTCGAGACCTCGAAGTCAGGGGCGCCGGCAACATCCTCGGTGCCGAACAGCACGGGCACATGGAAGCTGTCGGCTACGAGCTCTATGTCCGCATGCTGGATGAAGAAGTCAAGAATATCCTGCAGGCCCAGCAAGAGGAGCAGCTCGACTTCCGCACATTGCAGGATTCGCCCTTGCCTGTACAGGTCCAAGTCGCTAATAAGGACAAAGTCGACGACGTCGGCATCCACTACCTGCCGCCGGATCCGGTCGTCACGCAGTTCGACCTGCCTCTCGATGCTTATCTACCCGCCAGCCTGATCCCTGAAGAAGGCCAGCGCATGGATATGTATCGGCGCCTGGCCGACATCAGCACCCTCGCGGATTACTACGATATCCTCGATGAACTCACGGACCGCTATGGCGATGTCCCTGTCGAGACCTATACTTTGGCCGACATATCCTATGTACAGTCCCGCGCCGGACTCATGGGCATCAGCATGATCCGCAAAGAAAGAAAACATCTTCTCTTACAGTTCAAAGAAGATGCCCGCCCCAATATGCGTGAGCTCGCCGTCCTCCTATCTTTACCGGAATACAACGGCAAAATCCACTTCAACGCCGGCCTCAAAGCCCACCTGCTCTGGAGCAACCAGGCCGAGCCGGTAGCACACATCCCCGAAAAACTCAGACGCTTATTCACCGCGGTCGAAAAAGCGCAAGCAGAATAGAGGTAACTATGCACTGGAATCACCCTGACAAACTCGTTTTGGCATCCGACAGCCGGATCCTTTTCGTCGATGTCGACGGCACACTCGTCAGTTTCAACACCCACGAACCGGTACCCGAAGCACTCGAAACACTGCTCAAGCTGAGAGAAGAGGGCCTGAAAGTCTGCCTCGCCACCGGCCGCAGCTACAAAAGCATCGAGAGCTTCAGAGACTTGCCCTTCGATGCTTTCGTCTGCTCTTCCGGCCAAAACGTGCTGCTCAATGATGGTACAGTTTTACGCCGCCAGATGCTTGCGACGTCGGATGTTGATCGCTTGTGTGATTATTTGCTGCTTCGCGAGCAGCAGGGGGAGGCGCCTCTCGATTTCACTTTCATTGGCTTGGAAGAATCTTACTTCAATCATGCTTCTCGTGAGACGCTT